>MFBO01000026.1:0-1816 GCA_001774995.1 Candidatus Curtissbacteria bacterium RIFCSPLOWO2_01_FULL_38_11b
TGTGGCCATTCCAACGGCTATTCCTGAGGCGCCGTTAATTAACAAATTTGGTAAAAGTGAAGGTAAAAAGACAGGTTCTTTGAGGCTGCCGTCGAAGTTATCGACAAAGTCGACAGTGTTTTTATCAAGATCGTAGGTGAGAGTTTCAGAAATTGCTGCTAGTCTTGCCTCGGTATAACGCATAGCAGCTGGTGAATCACCGTCTACTGACCCGAAGTTTCCCTGCCCGTCGATTAAGGGGTATCGCAGAGAAAAGTCCTGAGCCATTCTAACCATTGCTTCGTAAACAGGAGTATCGCCATGTGGATGGTATTTGCCCAAGACTTCACCAACGACTTTGGCGCTTTTGGTGTAATGGGCGCTGTGGGCGACACCCATTCTTTGCATGGCGTAGATTATTATTCTGTGGACTGGTTTTAGGCCATCTCGAACATCTGGAAGCGCTCTAGCAACAATGACACTCATTGCATAGTCGAGGTACGACTTTTGCATTTCCTGCGTAATTTCTGCTGGCTGGATTTTGCCTATATCAGCCATTTGTTAGTGATGAGTGATGAGTTTTGAGTTTGTAGTTCATAGTTATCAGGATTAGATATCTAAGGTAGCGTTTTTTGCCCAACTAATCTTACTTCTCGCCTTTTCACTATTATTCATAGACGGTTCGAAGAGCGATTTTAGATGGGCTTTGTCAGCTTTTTTTATCATATATCTAATGTAGCTGACTTCGCATGTGTTTGGATAAAGCGCTTTCTTGGTGGGACTTCGTTGCCCATTAACATTGAAAAAACTCGGTCGGCTTCTGAGGCATCCTCTATTGTAACTTGCTTCATAATTCTGGTTTCAGGATTCATTGTTGTTTCCCAGAGTTGATCCGGATTCATTTCCCCTAAGCCCTTGTACCTTTGAATGCTGATTTTTTTGCCGTCTGTTTTTGTTTTAACTATGTTGTTTTTCTCATCATCGTTGTATGAGTAGAAAACTTCTTTGCCGAGAGTGATCTTATAAAGAGGTGGCATAGCTATATAAAGGAAGCCTTTTTCGATGATACCAGGCAGATATCTAAAGAAAAATGTTAAAAGAAGAGTCATTATGTGCTCTCCATCGACATCTGCGTCCGTCATGATCACGACCCTGTGATAGCGGGCTTTATCAATGTTAACTGTATCCCCTATTCCGGTGCCTAGAGCAATAATTAGAGTTTTAATCTCTTCAAATTCCAGAACTTTATCAAGTCGGGCTCTTTCCGTATTTAAAATTTTGCCCCGAAGTGGCAAGATTGCCTGAAATTTACGGTCTCTTCCCTGTTTGGCACTGCCGCCTGCTGAGTCTCCTTCGACTAAATAGAGTTCGGATTGAGCCGGGTCTTTTTCCTGACAATCGGTAAGTTTTCCAGGTAGGGCCATTCCTTCAAGGGCACCCTTTCTTAAAACTGCTTCTTTAGCTGCTCTTGCCGCTAGTCTTGCTTTAGCAGCTAAAATTACTTTTTCCATAATCTTTCTAGCTTGCATAGGGTTTTCCTCCAGGTATATATCAATACCTTCTTTTACCACTTGATTGACTATAGGCTGAATTTCAGCGTTTCCGAGTTTTGATTTCGTTTGACCCTCAAACTGCAAGTTTTCTGAGTTCATTTTGATAGCAATTACAGCTGTTAGGCCCTCCCTCATGTCCTCTCCCGTTAAGTTATCTTCTTTTTCCTTGAGATATCCGTTTTTACGGGCATAATCGTTGATAGCGCGAGTAAGTGCCATTCTGAAGCCGGTTAAATGTGTACCACCTTCTGCTGTTGCGATGACGTTTGCAAAAGACTCCAGCG
>MFBO01000026.1:1995-9076 GCA_001774995.1 Candidatus Curtissbacteria bacterium RIFCSPLOWO2_01_FULL_38_11b
AGGTGAAAGAATAGTCCAGCAACCAAATATGCCCGTTCCTTAATTTTTTTGATTAATGATTTGTAGTCGGTTTTTATTGTTGAAAAAATTGATTTGTCTGCCAGAAAAATGGAAGTTGTACCCGTTGGTCCTAAATTTAGAAAATCGGGAGTTTGGCTTTTAGTGATAACCTCTACTTTGGTTGTCGGTTTTCCGCGTTTGTAATCTTGAGCATAAATTTTCCCGTCGCGTCTGACTTCAACTCTCATCCATTCAGAAAGGGCGTTGACTGCTGAAGCACCAACACCATGAAGCCCTCCGGAAACTTTATAGGCACCTTGGCCGAATTTTCCGCCAGCATGAAGTACCGTCATGGTAACTTCGAGTGTTGATTTTTTGGCTTTAGGGTGAATTTCCACAGGAATTCCGCGACCGTCATCAGCTACAGTGATTTTTTCATCCTTGTCAATCACGATCCAGACGTTTTTGGCAAAACCAGCTAAAGCTTCGTCGACAGAGTTGTCGATAATCTCTTTGACTAGTTCATGAAGGCCATTAATGTCTGTTGAGCCGACGTACATTCCCGGTCGTTTCCTAACAGGTTCAAGGCCCTCAAGGACTTGAATGTCTTTGGCCGTGTATGAGTTATCTTGGGGTGTTGCCATTGGTGAGTCTAAAGTTAAATCTCCGCTTTGATGACAAGAGATCCATTACTTGATTTTAACAAAAATGCTTTAACTTGTGCAAGCTAAAATGAGGCTGTAAAAAAGCGTGTATGGTGTATGGTTTATGATTTGTGGCTCGCCTCGCTTCGTCGATCAGGGGCTCGACCTTGCGGGCGAAGCGGGGGTAGAGTATTAAGTTGAAGAGCTAGATTAAAAAGGACGAATTTAGGGTTGACGTTGGCCTCGATCATTTTTTTGGCCTCAATGCATTTTTCTATAATGCTTGTTATTTTTGCGGGTGAATCATTTAGCTGATTTTTTATGATATTGGTTGTGAGAAGATTATGGTATGAAATAATTTGATTATCTAGCCAAGAGAGTGGATCGTTAACGCTTGCGATCTCTTCAAGAAGGGATACTGTATCCGAGTTATCTAAAATTCTTTTTGTGGCTTTATTTGAATTTTTTATATGAGTTGGAATTATAACTACTCTTGAGAGGATTGTTGGCAAAAGGCCGGATTTGTTGTGTGCTTCCAAAATAATGATGGCACTTTTTGGTGGTTCCTCCAAAATTTTAAGAAGTGCATTCTGGGCTTCAACTGTTAATGTGTGGGCTTTTTTGATAATTACAAATTTGTATTTTTGAGAAATTGGTTTTTGAAAGATTAGTCTTTTAAGTTCCCTAATTTGGTCAATCGAGATCATTTTGGATTTAGCTTGATTGTGATTTGGATCTTCGTTTTTTGGATCTGGAGCAACTATTTGAAAATCTGGTGAATTTTTAAATATCCTAATATTTAAGTTGTTGGCTATTTTTTCGGTCTCTTTTGTTGTTTTGTCTTCTGATCCCAATATCAGGTAACTTTGAAAAATTGTTTTCGTTTTTTTCATGCTAAATCCTTACTTGTTAACTAGATTTTAATAGTTGTCTTTTCTATTTTCAATTTACGGGTGCAATTTGTTATGATCAATATATAAGACGGTTTGATCGTTAGGTGGATTGATAGATAGATAGTTTGTTTTTATTTACTATCCAACCACCTAACTATCCTACTATCTATCTAATTATGACTACACCTACCCCGCTAGCACAACTAAATATTAGTAGTAAAAAGCCGGACACAATTGAAGATGTTTTGGCATCTAAAGGATTTATCACAAGTGCGCAGTTAAAATTTATTAAAAATGAAGCTGCAAGGCGAGTGGAGCCAGCTGAAAAAATAATTTCTGCTATGAATTGGGTAAGCGTTGAGCAGCTTGCTCAAGCAAAAGCTCAGGTTATCGGAGTTCCCTATATTGATCCTGTCCAACAGCCGGTTTCGCCGGAGGTTCTAAGTTCAGTCCCCGAAGATGTTGCCAAGAGATTTACCGTTGTTCCATTTGCCCGTGACAAAACTACGCTTTCTCTTGCCATGGTTGACCCTTTGGATTTGCAGGTTTTTGAGTTTATCGAAAAAAAGTCAGGTTTAGTTGTCAAACCGTATTTGGCAACAGCTGCTTCCATTAACAGGGTGATTGCGGAGCAATATACAAGAGGTCTTTCAAAAGAAGTTACTGATGCCCTTCAAGACGTTGCGCCTGGTTTATCTAAATCTTATATTCAACAAACTCAAGCAGCTTCAGTTCTTGGTGAGGCTCCCGTTGCCAGAATTGTATCGACTCTTTTGGAATATGGAATTAAGGTAAGGGCTTCTGATATTCATATTGAGCCTTTAGAAAATGAAACAAGGGTTAGATACAGAATTGATGGAATCTTACACGAAAAGTTAATACTGCCTAAGAAAATCCACGATTCTATAGTTTCCAGAATTAAGATTTTAGGTAACATGAAAATTGATGAGAAAAGAATTCCTCAGGATGCCCGATTTAATTTTAAAATTGGCAAAGAGGAATTGGATTTGAGATTATCTACTCTACCTACCGCTTTTGGCGAAAAAGTCGTAATGCGGCTTCTAAAAAAATCCGGTGCTGTGCCAAGTTTACCAGAACTTGGGTTGCGAGCTAAGGCTCTTAGCAACCTTGAAGAAAACATAGCCAGACCGCACGGAATCATTCTGGTTACAGGACCGACAGGGAGTGGAAAAACTACGACGCTTTATTCCATTTTGTCAAAGCTAAATAGTACGAAAGTCAATATTGTGACTTTAGAAGATCCTATCGAGTATCAGATTTCCGGTGTTAATCAGGTTCAGATTAATCCCCAGGCAGGTTTGACCTTTGCTTCCGGACTGCGCTCTTTTTTAAGGCAGGATCCAAATATTATTATGGTTGGTGAGGTACGTGATAGCGAAACGACAGATTTAGCCGTACAAGCATCTTTAACTGGACATCTGGTTTTTTCTACACTTCATACAAATAATGCATCGGGAGCGCTGCCAAGACTTTTGGATATGCACGCAGAACCTTATCTAATTGCCTCGACAGTTAACTGTGTTGTCGGCCAGAGAGTTGTCAGAACGATTTGTCCTACCTGTAAAGTGACAAAAAATGCGTCAGAAGAGGTAATAGTGCAGTTAAAGGGGGTATTGGATAACCTGTTTAATTTTTCAGCAAAACCATTAAAGCTTTATTTTGGAAAAGGCTGTACTCAATGTAATAATACAGGCTATTTAGGCAGAGTTGGAATATTTGAAGTTTTGATGGTTACTGAGAAGATTGCCAGAATGATATTTAAAAGAGAGACTGCTCAAACCATAGAGAAGCAAGCAATACAAGATGGAATGATCACAATGAAACAGGACGGTTTCCTAAAGGTTTGCGAAGGTGCTACAACTATAGAAGAGGTTTTGAGAGTAGCCGAAGAATAATAAAATTGACCTAATTAACCTAATTGCTCTAATTTCTAAATTTAGGAAATTGGGATTTAGAGATTTTTTAGATCAATTAGAAATTAGAATAATTAGAAATTTAAGGAAATGTCTATTCAGGATTTACTTGAAACAATAGTTAAAAAGGACGCATCGGATTTGCACCTGGTTGTGGGGTCTCCTGCTGTTATGCGAATAGATGGTGAACTTATGCCTATTGCTCCGGCACCGCTTACTCCGGATGACACTGAATCTTTGATTAATGAACTTTTATCATCAGAGCAAAAAGAAATGCTTTCGGTTAATAAAGAGCTTGATTTTTCATTTGCTTTGGGAGATGTTGCCAGATTTAGGGTAAATGCCTATTTTCAAAAAGGGTATGTATCAGGGGCTCTGCGCTTGATCCCAACATATATTAAAACAATAGAAGAGTTAAACCTGCCTTCAATTTGTCACAATTTTGCCAAAATGCGTCAAGGATTTATTTTGGTGACAGGGCCAACCGGTCATGGTAAATCGACTACCATTGCCTCAATTATTAACGAAATAAACCAAACGAGACCAGTACACATATTAACGATTGAAGATCCGATTGAATATGTCTATCCAAAAGGCAAAGCACTGGTATCGCAGCGTGAAATGCATCTTGATACTCATTCGTGGGATGTGTCGTTAAGATCTGCATTGCGCGAGGATCCTGATACAGTGTTGGTTGGTGAAATGCGGGATTTTGAAACGATTTCATCAGCCATTACTGTTGCTGAAACCGGCCATTTAGTATTTGCAACTCTGCATACCAATTCTGCTTCTCAATCAATTGATAGAATAATTGATGTTTTTCCGGAAAGACAGCAGGCGCAAATTCGACTGCAGCTGGCAGCGACAATTGCGGGTATTGTTTCTCAAAGACTGATACCGGCAATTGGTGGAGGACGTGTGCCTGGGTCTGAAATACTTTTAACCAGTCCTGCTGTTCAAACCACAATCAGGGACGGAAAGACTCACCAGATTGATAACATTATCCAAACTTCTGGACAAACCGGCATGCGTCTTTTGGAAGTCTCCTTAGCAGAATATGTTAATTTGGGCAGGATAACACTTGAGACGGCCCAGGCTTACAGCTTGAGGCCAAAGGAGCTTGAAAGACTGGTTAGGGGTCCAGCTTCCGAAAGGTAGCTTTAAAAAATGCCTCTTTATCATTATGTAGCTAAAGATCAAAGCGGTAAAAATATTACCGGTGATGTTGAAGCTAAAGACGAGATTTCAGTTGCTGAGAGTTTGCGCGAAGATGGGTTAATCACTCTTGAAGTTAAACAAAAAGACAAGCAGCAAGGTTTTGCCGGGTCTGTATTGCCCAAGGTTGGAGGTTCGGTTAGCACCAACGAGATTGTTGCTTTTACCAGACAGCTTTCTACAATGTTGTCTGCTGGTCTTCCCCTAACTGATGCGATAGCAATTTTAAAAAATCAAACAAAAAGCCCTAATTTTTCAAAGATTTTGACAACTGTTGAAAATGATCTTGAAGGTGGAATGTCACTTTCAAGTGCCCTATCCAGACATCACAGGGCTTTCGATATAGTTTATATTAAGTTAATTGAAGCTGGTGAAACCGGAGGGGTACTTGATAAGGTTCTTTTAAAACTCGCCCAATCACTTGAAAAGGATCGGGAGTTTAAATCAAAAACACGGGGAGCATTTATTTACCCTATAATTGTTATCGGGGTAATGGCTGCTGTTGTTACCCTTATGATGATTTTTGTTATTCCAAAGTTAACAACTCTTTATGCGGAAATCGGAACAGAACTGCCACTGCCAACCAGGGTTTTAATATCTCTTTCAGATTTCATGACGTCTTTCTGGTGGTTACTTATCATACTTTTTGTTTTATGTGTTTGGGGATTTAAAATTTATGCCAAAACCCCAGCAGGAGCAGATATGGTCTCGAAGTTAGTCTTAACAATACCTATCTGGGGCAAAATTCGAAAAACGTTAGTACTTGCCGAATTTACAAGAACACTGGGACTTTTAATCGGATCTGGAATACCGATTATTGTAGCTTTAAAAGTTGTACGCGATATTTTGACAAGTACAGCTTACAAAAAAGGCATAGACGAGGCTATTAAAAGAGTCGAAACAGGTTCTCCTTTATATCAGCCAATTGCTGCTAATGGAGCCTTCCCTTCTATTATGAGTCAGATGATGAGAGTTGGTGAAGAAACTGGCAAAATGGACGAAATCCTAGGAAGACTGTCGCTTTTTTTTGAAGGAGAAAGTGAGAATATGATTAGGAATTTAACAACGGCTTTGGAACCGGTGATATTGGTGATTTTAGGGGTGGGGGTTGGGGTGCTTGTTTTATCGATAATTTTGCCGATTTATAACCTTACGGCACAGTTTTAGCTCGGAAACTCCAGCTAACATCAGCTAACATCAGCTAAATCAGATTACAGATAGATCGGATATATCAGATAGTGTATACTTTGCACCGTGATTTACGATGTTACGGATCTGGATGTCTATAACCGTGCGCTTAAGGCTTTGAATCTTGTCTACAGACTTGAAAAACAAATTCCGAATTCGCACTACAGACTAGCAATCCAATTAACTTCTGCTGCTGAAGGCATACCCGCACATATTGCTGAGGGTTTTGCCAAACGAAGATCAATTAAAGAATGGAGACGTTATCTTGATATAGCAATGGGTTCTAGTGATGAAACGATTACTCAAGCAAGAGCAATTAATGTCCTCTCAGATCATTTTGTCAAAATAGATAAAAATCTGTGTAATCAAGTTACATCTGAGTATAAGATTATCTCCAAACAACTTAACAAACTTAAAAACAACTGGGTCGATTACTACAAGAAAATCTGATTTTTCTGGTTTATCTAATATCTGATTTTAACTGATTTTAGCTGATGCAAGCTGAATTTTCTGAAAGCAATCCAGCTTCCCATCTCCAACTTCTCACTTCTTAATACTGATCTATCTGTATTACTCTTTAGCTTCTCGCTTCTCGGAAGCGATTTTTCCAGTGTAAGGTGATCTACATGACCTTTTCTGGGTTATCCTGCTGCGATTGATATTTAAATTGAATTGTAGTACTATTTCCTTAGACAATATGCCCCAGATTATTCAAACAAACCCGAAAATTTTAGGTGGTATGCCCACTATTGCAGGCACAAGGATCCCTGTGGCGCGCATTATGGCTCTTTATGTGCAGGGATACAAAGTTGGTGATTTTAGGCGAGACTACCCTTATTTGAAGATCTCAAAAAAAGACTTGTTAACTATATTCAAATACTATACGAATCAACTTGCGAAGGGTTAGGAGCTTAAAGAGAAAAAAGCGAAAATTCAGAATTCTTCTTGATAGCGCATTTGCCAAGCCTAAAATGTTCCCGGTGATGTTAAAGAAATTCAATGTTGTACACATAGTACATACATATGGCGTATCTGTACAGGCGTCCGACGAGGAGATTTACCAAAAGGCAGTCTTGGAAGACCGTTTTGTGTTAACGATTAATTTTAAAGATTTTAAGAAATTAGTTGAAAAGAATAAACCTGGAATTTTTGGCCTTGAATCTCAACTTACTAACGATCAGATAGATAAACTTGTAACTAATTTTTT
>MFBO01000027.1:0-5137 GCA_001774995.1 Candidatus Curtissbacteria bacterium RIFCSPLOWO2_01_FULL_38_11b
GCAGCTTTCGAACACAAAGGCTGGGAAGATTTTTTAAGGGCCTATAGTATGTTGGCGTTAAGTCGTTTAAGTTACCACCAACTTCTTTACAGCCAACGCCTTCAGAAAGGGTAGTGTCATCACTGCAGCGGAATATTGGTTTCGTGGTATCTTGCGGTTCTTCTAAGCGGGTGCCTATCCAATAGTAGTCACAATTGTTTGGAGGGCCAGGAGGACTTGGACAGTCGGGGTCAGAAATACTCCTTCTGGGTTCATAGCGGTAGTAATAAGTCACATTATTAACAGGATCAATTGGCAGTTTTTTTGAAAAGCCCTGCTCGGTTACCAAAGAAGGTTGAATTTTTTCAGGAAGAGTGCTCCAATCGGTTGAAGGTGCAACAATTCCGCAAGGAAAGTTGCCGGTATATACTGTTGAATCACACACAAGTTCGCCTGGATAATGAAAGGTCAGTGTGTAGTAGCCGATTAGGGCATTGGCGATGTTATTAATATGCTGTTTTCTTGCGGCATCTCTTGCTTGTCTTGAACGTTTAGCTGGATTAACTGCGGCAATTACGGCAGCAGCCATGATTGTTAAAATGGCAATAACGATCAGCAGCTCAATCAAAGTGAAACCGCGTTTAGCGTTAAGTGAATACGAAGACGTATTTTTCTTCGAAAAAGAGCGTCTAGCGTCTAGGGGCAGCGACATAAGCTTTTAATAATATTATTGGCCCTTGTTTATCTGATGTCTAGAACTAACTTTACTTAAACCCGGTTTGTTGGCAAATTGCAAATCGGGTGTGTAGCTTAGACGGACACTGAGAAGACTTAACTCTGTTAGATTAGAAATTCCATTAATGTTGAAGAAGGTATTTTAGAACCTTCGGAAATTTGATTGTTAAGGAGCATTCTGGCAATGCCATCTCCTATTTTGTCGGCAATAAGACGGCGGATGGGTCTAGCACCAAACTGAACGTTAAAACCTAGTTCTGCAACTTTGATAGCTAAAGTATCATTAATTTCTAGTGTGATATTTTTTGTATCTTTAATTTGAGCAGCAAATTCATTAAGCATTAATTTGGCAACAGCAATTATTTGCTGCTTTGTTAATGGTTGATAGACAATAACTCCATCAAATCTGTTAATTAATTCAGGATTAAACAAACCTTTGGAGAGTATGTATTCGATGAGTTTTGTAGATAACGATAGATTTTTTTGAGGTTCAACCTCATTGTGAGGTTGAACCTCTGATTTTTTAACTTCTTCCCGGATAAATTCCGCGCCGGCATTTGATGTAGCAATAATAATGATATTGGTGAAACTGACTGTTTTGTTAAAGGCGTCAGTTAGGATGCCTTCGTCAAAAATTTGCAAGAATAGATTTTGAACATAAGGGTTAGCCTTTTCAAATTCGTCAAGTAGTAATAAGCCAAATGGATTTTGGCGAACTAAAGATGTTAAGATCCCTGGATTTTTAGAAGTTGTGTCACCAGTTAAACGGATAACGCTATCGTTACTTTGGTATTCTGTCATATCAAGTCTGATCATTTTCGAACTTTTGCCAAAATATGCGTCGGCAAGAGCTTTAGCTGTTTCGGTTTTACCTACACCTGTTGGTCCCAGGAACAAAAATGAGCCCATTGGACGCTTGCTTTTATCAAGTCCGGTTCTAGACCTTCTCATCGCTTTTGCAATTTGAGAAATTGCTTCGTCTTGCCCAACTATTCTTTTATGTAAATAACTTTCCAAATCTTTCAATTTTTCAATTTCAGTTTGTTTTATTCGGCCAATAGGAATTTTTGTTATCTCAGAGAAAATTTCGTCGACTGTGTTTAAAGTGATTTGTGTTAAGCTCAATTTTTGGGCACGAATTAAGCAATTCTCAAGTATTGAAATTGATTTTTCGGGTTGTTTTTTTTCGGGAATTAAACGATCTGATTTTTCAATTATTTCAAGAATTCCCTGGAAAGTAGTTGCAACATTTTGCTTTTTGTAAATGGCCAGCGATTTGCTAATTAAAATTTTTGGGAGTTCTTCTTTTGTCGGTTCTTCAACATCTACTTTATCAAAAAGTCTTAAAAAATTAAGATTGGGTCTGATAAATTTATGGAAATTTTCCAGAGTTGTGATACCAATTATGGGCAGACTGCCCTCTGTTAGAATTTCAGTAAAAATTTCCGTTAAGTCGATACGGCTATCTTGAGAACTGGTAACTTTATCGATTTCATCAATTGCCAAAATTATATTTCCTGCGTGCTTAGCTTCAGATAGCAACATTTCAAAAGTGTTTTTGATATCAATCAAATTTTTGCTTGATGAGATTAGTGCGATAGTGTCCAAGAAAATTATTCTTTTATCTTTCAGCTTAGGCAGTTGTTGTCTTGTTACGGCACTTGCCAGATTTTCGATTGACGAGTGTTTGCCTACGCCTACATCACCGACAAGTATTGCATTATTAGCTTTGGGTTTAGTTAGAATATTTTCAAGTTTTTCAACGAGATTTTTATTAAAGTAAGGGTTGGTAATTTGCTGATTAGTAACCTCATGACTAAATGAATCCAGTGTATTGGTATATCCGTAAATCAAGTCACGGCCGATTGGGGCGGGTTTTTGAAAAGTTGGGTTGGTGTAAAAGGTATCTATAAAATCGGTAAGTATCATTAGTTGTTGCTCTTGGATGTTTTTTGTTGCGAGATAATTTTTAAGATCCTTCCAATTTTGGGAGATAGCAGTTACCATTTGCGACAAATTTAGGTCAGAAGTAATGCCAATAGTCTGGGGTGAAGGAAGTGACTTTAAAAGCTTTATGAAATCGTCTTCAAAAAATAAGCAAAGGCTTTTAAAAAAATCTGACCCCTCTAGTTTGTCAAGAAATTTCTGGGGACTTTCGAGGTCTTCTTTAAAAAAAGTACTATTTTTGTATTGAAGATAATTTAGCAGTGAAAAGAGGGGGAGTATGTAAAAAACAATCGCCCAGATATAAGCGAAAGTAAAAACAAGGAATATAAAAAGACCAAGAATGATTAATAAAACCCTTACGATAGCACCGATTAATCTTGAAATTAAATCGAATGAAAGCTTATCAATTATTGAGGCCTTTTTATCTATAGTTAATCGTCTGTAAGGGGAAAACAGGTGTAAAATGAGTCCTGTTATATTTAAAAATTCAAATTCAGAAGCCAGTTTTTTGGGGCGAGAGGCTATAAATGCTGGCAGGGCAATTGCAAAGTGATATGAAAGGAAGTTTTTAGGCTGGGCAGGGTTCATTAGTTTAAGTTTAACAAAAATTTAGTAAAATAGATTTATGGAAGTAGGCGAAGGACTTAAAAAAGTTGTTAGAGCTTCCAGATTCGTTGTTGAGAAGTTAGATGCCAGACCTCAATTAAATTTCAAGGACGTAGGTATTCAAACTATCGCGGGGATTGTATATACACAAATGAGAAATCGCGTGAGATCTTTGGTTAGAAAAGGCGAACGAGACAATGGTTTTTACGTTGATGATTTACTCAGAAATGTGAAGATAAAACCCGATTCGGAGTTTCCTACTAGTAGACAAGAGGGCGTTGTAAAAAAAAGAGTGGAAGATGCGCTTGATAGTCTTAAAAATGGTGGTGTTTTGAAAGAGGTAGGAAGTATTCAAACAAATCCTGTGCCGGATAGATTTTTTTTGGTTGTTGATGAGCAAAAATTACAAGAAATTTATGAAGGCAAGATAACTCCTGAAGCCAAACCTGCTTAAATTCTGTTTTTTCAATTACTGTCTCTTTGCTTTTTGACTCGTATTGTGCTAAGTTTTGGCTGTTTTTATGGATAAAGAAGGATATCGAAGAAAGTTTGGTCCTGAAGGAACTTCTCTTTTTACGAACAGACAGTTAGAAATGCTTCAGTTGGCCGTTAAAGGAGTTGAATCTTCTAAGGATTTTTCGACTATAATGGGGATTTCATTGGAAAGTGTATCCTCACTTAAGGAGCATATAACCCAAAGATTGGAAGAGAGGGGAGTAGTCCCTGTAAGTTTCCGAAGGGCAATAGCAGAGTCTATTTGGCGGGGACTGGTGGATACTAGCCGATTACCAACCCAAACAGCCGCTGGGTTGACAGATGTTGAAGCAAATCTGGTCGCTTTTATTACAACTGGTTATGACACGAATTATATTCGTGAGCAGCTTCATTTGACTCGCATTTATTATAAACTTGTAAAAGGTTCTATATTAAAGAAACTTAAGGTAAAAAATTTAAATCAGGCAGCAGCAGTGACTGCTATAGAGATGATGAGGTTAAGATCTACAAATAATGCCTATGTTTAAAAATTACTATGAAGTCCGAAATTGGTTAGAAAGTTTTATTCCGTACACATATTCTAAAAATAATTTAGGAATTGAGAGAATTAAACACCTTCTAGATCTTCTTGGTAATCCACAGAAAGAATTTAAATCGATTTTGGTTGGTGGAACAAGTGGGAAGGGAAGTACGGCGTTTTATATTGCTGGACTGCTTGAATTTGCGGGTCCTGTCACGACTTTCCCTCCCACCAGTGCTCGCTCGAGTCAGAAATCGATTGGTGATGGAAAATATAATGTCGAGTTGCGCGCTGTCGGGAACCCTTCCAGTCGTGCCACCCGCAAATTCAAGGTTGGGCTACACCTTTCACCTCATTTAATTGATATAAGAGAACGTTTGCAAATTAATGGGGAGTTAATTAGTCCCATGCGACTCATACGATTAATTGGTCGAATAAGACCAATAGTTGAGAAGATACAGAGAACAAAGCCTGATTTGACACCTAGCTATTTTGAGATTCTGGTCGCTGCAAGCTTTTTATATTTTGCGAAAAGTAAAGTTGACTGGGCAGTTGTTGAGGTAGGGCTTGGAGGAAGACTTGATGCTACTAATGTGTTGGAGCCGAAAGTTAGTGTTATTACCAATATCGGCTTGGATCACACCGATATTTTAGGTAAAACCATAGAGGCAATTGCATATGAGAAGGCGGGGATAATAAAGGGTATAGGGGAGAGGGTACAGGGTACAGAGAAAGATAAAACAGGAGTATCGGTTGTGACGGGGGCGACGGGGAAAGGGTTGAAAGTTATAAAAAAAGTTGCCAAGATGAAAAAAGCACGACTGATTACAGTTAGTCCTCAATTGAAAATTACAG
>MFBO01000027.1:5158-5341 GCA_001774995.1 Candidatus Curtissbacteria bacterium RIFCSPLOWO2_01_FULL_38_11b
ATTACCTTATTATATATAAAGATATAGAACGAGATACTGTTCATTCTTTCGCATCTCAAAATTTCTTGCTGTCTTTGATTACAGTTTTAGCCTTGGGATTTAAACCAACTAAGGAAGCAGTTTGGAAGGTTAGCAGATTAGGTTTGGAGGGAAGGTTCGAGCTGATAGATCAAAATGTTATTC
>MFBO01000027.1:5375-5559 GCA_001774995.1 Candidatus Curtissbacteria bacterium RIFCSPLOWO2_01_FULL_38_11b
TCGAGCTGATAGATCAAAATGTTATTCTTGACGGAGCTCATAACGCTGACAAAATAAGATTTTTGATCGACTTTGTTAAAAATTCGAAATTCGAAGTACGAGATCCGAATCAAATTCTAAATTCTAATTTTCAAAATCCAAATTTCAATATTCTTCGAGCGAAGTCCCGCGGAGCGGGACGAAG
>MFBO01000028.1:0-7009 GCA_001774995.1 Candidatus Curtissbacteria bacterium RIFCSPLOWO2_01_FULL_38_11b
AATAGAAAGAGGAAGCGCATAGTAGGCTACATTTTTATCTTTTCTTGCGATGGCTACTGCAAAAATTATTGCTAAAGGATACATGAAGATTCTTTGATACCAGCAAAGTTGACATGGGAAAAGGCCCTTAATTTCGGAAAAGTAGAGGCTTCCAAAAATTGCTGTCCAAGCTTGCAAGAGTGCAAGATGCAGAGCATATTTGTTTAGAGTCTTGAACATTTACGTTTTTATTACACAAGTTTATACTAGTTCTTTTTAAATCTCCACTCGCTGTCAAATGATAACTCTGGGGGGGTCATGACCCTTAGTCCTGAGCGAAGTCGAGTGTGACTCGACGAAGTCGAAGGATCGAAGGGCTCAAATTCTAGCGTTTCAGCTTGAGATGTTGAACAGGTACACTACTCAAATTTGAAAGATGCAAGGATTTGATCCAAAATTCCATCAAATTTTTCATCAGGATATTTTCCGTCACCATTGAAACCGACAAGAATTAAAGTTCCTGGCTCTTCTTTCAAAATAGCATCCATATAGATCTGGTAAATAGGTATTTCCGGTGAATCTTCGTCAACAAGTTTTTGTTTAATTGCTTTATGTCCTCCAAGAGTAATTTCTCTTTTGTAAACTGTCTTAAAATGTGTAGCTTCTTTGTCTGCCTCTTGCTTAAAGTCGGCACCTGCTCGAAAAACACAATGTCCAAATCCTGTTTTGATCGTACCGTCTGCTCCTACAAAGTTTCCTTCCTTGCCCACAGGACAACCAAAAATAGCATAAAGTTGTGTTTCTTGCGAGTCTTTTATCTCCCAATCATCAGGGAACTTGTAAGAATAGTTTTTATTTTGATTGTTATACATTTTCCAATTTGCAGTTTCATTGGCGGGAGATGATATAGGTGACGAAATAGGCTGAGATTGGGTTTGTTGTGCCTGCCTTGTTGCATCTGACTCGTTACCCTTTTTAGACTGCATAAAAAAGAAAGCTGAAGTAGCTGCAAAAATTAGTACAAGTGCTACCACAGCTACTATCACGATAGAACCTTTTTTCATCACAATTTAACTATAACACTATTAAAAATCGGGGTATTAGGGTGGTTCAGCCGGACTTATTTTGAAGTTACAGTTCCATTGTCAGTAACTAGTTTAGCTTTGTGAGCGGGAGACGGTATTCGGGTCGGACTCCTCGTCAGGCTTAATGATAACTCCGAGGAAGCTAAATTACTAGCCTTCCAGTTAGAAGTCCTAAATAGCCACTTTAATGGTTTCAATTATTGGGAAAAATCTACCGGGATTTATGCCTAGTTGAAATTATACCGGGAATCCCGGTATAATAAGCATAATGAAAATACATCTGCCGAATAGTGCGTTTTTGGGAAATGTTGATCCTTTCCTAGCTAGTTTTAACCCAAACGGAAAAGATACATTGGAGATTAGCTTTAATAAAAAGTGGATTTTCGTACACCCACTTGCTTTATCAATGGTTGCTGCTCTTGCTTTAACTGTTGATTCATCGAATATAGTTTGTGAGCAAGTAGAAGCTAGGTCGGGACATTATTTAGAAAGAATGGGACTGTTTGACTTTTTAAAAGTAAAGTCCGGCATTAGTATATCGGAGCATGAGCCAGCTGGAAGATTTATCCCTCTTACACAAATCAAAAACTCTAATAAGTTATCTGATTTTCTAAAAGATATGATTCCTTTGCTACACCTTGAGCCAAAACACGCTGAATCGATTCAATATATAGTCAGCGAGCTGGTTAGAAACGTACTAGAGCATTCAGCTTCACCAAATGGCGCAGTTTTAGCTGCTCAATACTTCAAAAAATCAAATACAATCAGAATAGGAATAGCAGATACAGGTTTGGGGATAAAAGAAACAATAAACGTTTCATACCCTGCAGACAATTATCTTGAGGCCATTAGGCTTGCTTTAATGCCTGGTATAACGGGTACCACAACTAGAATTGGTGGGACTGATGACAATGCTGGCGCAGGATTATTCTTTATCAAGTCAATTGCAAATGTAAATCGAGACTTTTTTATGATTTATAGTGGTGATTCAATGTATAAACTTTTAAGGAAAACTGGTAGAAATAAACGACATGTGTTATACGCTGACCCAAATAAAGACCAGCATTCTAAAAGAAACGATTTACCGTTTTGGCAAGGTACAGCAGTAGGTATAGATATATCATTAGATGCAACAAGTGAATTTACTGCCCTGCTTGATTATATAAGAGATACGTACTCAAAGGCTGTTAGGGAAAGAAAGCAAGCAAAATATAAAAAAGCTAAATTTATATGAATAAAAAACCTATAAGTATTATTGTATATAAAACTGCAGGTAACTTTGCAGAAAATAAGGACGTTGCGAGAAAAATTAGGCAAGACAGAATTATTCCTGCGTTAGAGAAGAGTCAAGAAGTTATACTGGATTTTCAAAAAGTGGAGTCAACCACACAGTCATTCATTCATGCCTTAATCAGTGCCTTATTTAGAAATTATGGAGATGATGTTCTTGACAGAATAACATTTAAAAATTGCAATGAAACTGTCAAAAAACTGATCAATATAGTTATCGAATACATGCAACTTAGTGCATAGCCCTTAATTTTATCGTTTATCTAATCGGTATTCGGGTTGGACTCCACTCGTTGTTCAATGATAACAACGATGAGGTCGAAGATCCTGAGTCTTATCGAAGGGCCAAAATGCTAGCTTTTCAACTCGAGGTACTAAATAATCACCTAGTTAGTAAAGGACTCTAAATTTTATTGTTCCTGTAACTCCTTTAAGCTCCTCGACAACCTCTTTGTCGTATTCTTTGTTGACATCTGTGATGACGTAACCCAAATCACCACTGGTCTGCAAATACTGTCCTAATATGTTTATTCCCCTTTGTCCAAAAATGGAGGTTACTTCGGCCATCACACCAGGTACATTTCTGTGCAGATGCAGGAAACGATGAGCATCGGGTTGAGGTGGAAGCTGAATTTCCGGATAATTGACGCTTAGTCGAGTATCGCCACTGTTAATAAAACTCGCAATTTTACCTGAAACAAATCTTGCTATATCTTCTTGTGCCTCTATAGTGCTACCGCCTATATGAGGAGTAATAATAGCATTGTCTAAATCCTGTAACGGTGAGGTAAATTCCACGTTGTTTCCTTCTGGTTCGCTTCTATGGACATCGATAGCTGCACCTTTTAACTTTCCGGTTCTTAAATACTCGGCAAGTGCTTCCTGATCGGTAACAAAACCTCTGCTTAAATCTAAAAATACAGCTTCGTCCCGCATCAATTCAAACTGATTTGCTCCAATAAGATTTCTGTTGCTTGGGCGACCATCAACGTGTATACTCACTATGTCTGCTGCCCTTAGAACCTCTTCCATACTCTCCGCTTTTTTTGCGTTTCCTAATGCCAAAGTTTCTGACGTGTTGTAGAAGATAACCTGCATACCTAAACTTTCTGCTAAGACCGAAAGCTGAGACCCTATTTTGCCATAACCAATTATCCCTAATGTCCTACCTCTAAGTTCTCTTGCACCATCAACCGATTTATTCCATAAACCCCTGTGCATCTGGGCATTTTTCTCTGGAAGTCTTCGCAGAAGGGAGGCAGCTTGAACGAGGGCAAGTTCAGCAACACTTCTTGTATTTGAAAACTCATCGTTAAAAACCGCAACACCTCTTTTACTGGCAGCAGCAAGATCAATATGCTCTGTTCCGATACAAAATGCACCAACGACCAAAAGTTTTTTTGCTCCGGAAAAAACAGGGGCTGTAAGTTTAGTTTTAGATCTGATACCCAAAATATAGATCTCTCCAATTCTCTCTTTCAATTCTTCCTCACCCATACCTCTTTTAAAAGATTCGACAGGGAATCCTTCTTCTTTAAACGCTTCTTGTGCCTGATCGTGTATGCCCTCCAAA
The DNA here is from genome assembly GCA_001774995.1 of Candidatus Curtissbacteria bacterium RIFCSPLOWO2_01_FULL_38_11b. Lineage (GTDB taxonomy): Bacteria > Patescibacteriota > Microgenomatia > Curtissbacterales > GWA2-41-24 > MFBO01. The sequence continues at coordinate 3,928 of MFBO01000028.1, forward strand.
AGAAGAACGTTCATTTTGCCTTTAGGAAATGATGTTTCTTGTTCTGTCATTCTATTTGAAAAAATTGTGCGTCATTTATACCACCTTGAAGCTAAAAGTTCGAGTTACAATTTCAGGGGTTAAAAAATTGAAGCTAGAAATATACTGAGCGGGAGACGGTATTCGGGTCGGACTCCTCACTAGGCTGAATGATAACTCGGAAGAGGCTAAACTGCTGGCATTCCAATTGGAAGCATTAAATAACCATCTAAACATTGTATAATCTCCACTTATGACTTGTGAAAGTAGTCCAGAGAAGAGCACTGTCACCGACGTTTTAGTAAAAGTTTCTGGTGACCTAGTTGGGTCAGAACAGTTCTATAGTTGGTTATCTTCGGTGAGCACACCTCAAACAAGATTATTTATTCTTTGCGGAGGCGGTTCGGCAATAACTGCAAAACTCAATGAGCAGCATATTGGTTTTCAATTTACAGAAGCGGGTAGAGAAATAGAAACAGAAGAAGGCAGCATTTTAGCACAACAAGTGTTAGAGGGTCAGAAAAGGTTTGTCGAGGAAAAGCTCCAAGAAAAAGGCATAGAAGCCACTGTTTTCATACCAGTAGTTGTAATAGACGGCAGGATTTGTCATATGAATGGGGATTTGCTAGTTGAAGCATTGCATCCTAGTTTTGACAAAATATACATAGTTACTTTGCAGCAGCGAACAAAACAATTTACTGAAAAATTTGATAAGATCGAAGTTGTTAATTTAGAGAATAATTAGTCTCCGATTGAACCTGAGCGGGAGGCGGTATTCGGGTCGGACTCCTCGCTAGGCTCAATGATGACTCGGAAGAGGCTAAATTGCTGGCGTTTCAGCTAGAAATGTTGAGTAATCACTTAGCGGTTTGTTGACAATCAGAAAAGCTAGGCCGAGGCTTCAACTCTATTATTTTTGTTTTCCGATGCGACTAATGTAGATCTCATTGCAATATCTGCCCATCGATTTATTTCAGTAAGTGCTTTTTGTGCATAAACTAAATAGTCCGCAGGACTAACTTCACGCATATTCTGGTAATTTGGTGTCAAGCTGGGATTCCCACCCTCTTTTTCTAGAGGTATTTCGAATATGCCTTTATCATTTAGAACTACTATTTTCCTTGGTCGAGTGTAGTCAAAGAGATTGTCATCTATTTTAAGCCCACCTTGTCTTTCCATTTGGGAAAAACTTTCGGGAAAGGTCTTACTAAATGCGTCTTGAAAACCCTGGTAAATTAGATCGTATTTTGGTAGTTCTGGTAATTGATGGCTAAGTACTTGCAAAAGATCTGCTTTTACTCTTAACCCTGTTAGCTCTATAAATTCTAAAATACCATCACCTGTAACTTCTGCGCTCATAATGTTAAGAATAATAGCTAATTGCTTTGACCAAAGTCAAGCTGGTTGTAAAGATATAATTGGAAATATCCTATAAAAGTGAAACGGTCGGACTTATTCTGAAGTTGCAGTCCCATTGCCCGTAACTGGCTTAGCTTCGTGAGCGGGAGACGGTATTCGGGTCGGACTCCTCGCTAGGCTCAATGATAACAATGAGGAAGCTAAATTACTAGCCTATCAGCTTGATACTTTGAACGAACGCTTAAACACCAGCTTTTTTAGTTCGAGTGGACTTTTTGCCTAACGCTACTGTTTGTGAAATTAGTGGCCTCAATGATGGAAAAATCTCAGTATGGAAAACTTTATCAAGAAGAAGATACCTTGCTACATCGTGGGTCAGATGATTCAAGGACATTAAGGCTGTAGCATCTTTATCATAGTCGCCTATGCTTCTCTTTACATCGTAAACGATTTTATCCGCCTTTTGCGGAAATTCAAAAACAGCTGATGGAAATGCACTATTGTGAACAGTATCATTTCTTATGTGTTTCCATACGGAAACTATAACACTGGTATAGTCAGTTGCAACCTTCACATTGCTCACCAACTCGTTTATTCGAGCTGCTATCCAGTCATAGGAACTTTGGGGGCTATGTGGTAAACCAGTACGATTACATACCTCACAATTAAGATTATTAGAGCAATATGGTTGTCTGCCGATTACCGCTTCAATTACTGAGAAACTAACCATTATTTGCCAATAAGTAGCATCGGTTATCTTTTTCTCTGGGTTAAAAGTCCCTCCTGTAAAACTATTTAGCGAGTTTTTAACAATATCAAGTGTATTCCTATCAAGTAACAAGAACTGACTATAAAGTTTGGAGTAATCTAGTTTTTTGTACTTTTCATTACTAGGGAAATACATGAGGCGTGCAATGTCACCATAATCTTCTAAGTAATTATCGTTTGCATCCTCGACGATTAACTCGCTTGGTGAGTAATCTTCCTCTTCGTACCAGGAAAGAGTATAGCCAGATGCTAATGTAAATGTATGAAAAATAACCCAATTATTTAAGAGCTTGCGGTCTTCAAATTTTGAAGTGACAATTAAAGAATCGTGCCACATACGATTCCCTTTAGATTTAATAGAAACCCTTTTGTCAGCTTTTATAATCAGGTCGCCAAGCTTTTGTGTTTGCTTTGGGCTAAAGTTTGTAAGAAATCTCTGTTTCATATTGCACCAACGATGGATTTTACAATATCTATACACAAGGAGGTAGTCACCTTTCAAAAATCCCCTTAATAATAATGCGCAGATAATTTATACACCCCGATACATCCGCTGTTTCTAAAAACCTTTCGGGGATGAGTTTTTGAAATTAGGGAAGTTGGGTATTTAGATAAATAGAAAAACTCAGTTAAGCACTAAGGTAATTCTCGAGATTCTAAAGCGTCTGCGACCTCGTGAGCAACCTGTTTATGATGCTCTGTGGCGGACTCGGGATTGTTCTCAAAAGCGTCTGAAAGGGACCAGCGGTTTAATTTCGGGTCATCTTTTACATCAACATTGGGTTTTGCATTTCTTCCATCTATTTCAGCGTAACCTGTAAATCTAAAAACCCTAGTTTCAAAGGAGTTACGGCCTCGCAAAAGCCCAAATGAAGAAGGAATTGTACTTACCCACAAGCCAGTATTCGTACCTTCTCTTCTGACTACTGTGGAAAGT
>MFBO01000028.1:7019-8274 GCA_001774995.1 Candidatus Curtissbacteria bacterium RIFCSPLOWO2_01_FULL_38_11b
CTCTTAAACATTGCACTTCTTCAATTAAAATTCGTTCAGCCATAGAGATAATATGCTACACAAAATTTAGTGATTAACAGAATCTGACCCTCTAACTAATCTTTCGATTTGGTCAACGGCATCACCCTCACCGTCAAAAAGCGTGTGGGTTAAATCTTCGCCTCCGACTTGCACAAAGCTTGTAATCATAGGTAAATAAGCATTCCTTATTCTTCTTTGAGCAAAATGATCTCTTCCTAAGAGCTGCATAACTAAAAAGCCCTCATCTCCTCTGCCCATGTATCCAGTAATTTCGTCTAACTCTTCTTGAGTGTAAATGTTACCTAAAATTTCTCTAAATGAGTTTATGAAGTGACTGTGACGTTCTTCGTATTTTAAACCATCCCACCCAGACGTTCCTGAATCATAAGACCTGCCTACTTGTTTTTCTACATTTGCAAACCTTATTGCCTCTTCTGGGTTGTGAGCATTTGGGGCTAATTCAGGATTAAAAAAGAATGTTATATCATCTGACTGTAGTTCAAGGAAATCCACAAACAATGTTCTTAATAGGCGTTGCTTAGCCTCTTCATTGATAGTTTTACTATCTTCTGCAAAGCGTTCTAACCAATAAAGTGGTCCATCTGATCTTTCCATGTTTAAACACCTTCCGTAGATTTTGGCAATAGTTTAATAATATCTGACCACTGGTTTCCCTTTTTTACCCTATATTCAAAACGTTTTGCAAAAATTTCATTAGGTGCAGCGGTGCTGTGATATACAGCAGTCATAAGCAAAAGGCTTATCGTTGCATAAGTCGCAAATGCTGCTTCCTCAAAACTGGGTCTGCTTATACTCATATCCTTCAGTAAAATACCTGCCTCAGGTAAACTCAAACTTCCCAACAGCATAACTATTCTTTGCCTAACAGAGCGGCTTCTTATTTCCTCTGGCTCAACTATATGACCAACCTCATGGTGTAAAACTCCGTTTATAACTGATTCAACTTCTCTTAACTCTTCATCAGAGGGATTGAGCTCGACAAGCTGGCTTTTTTTCTTGTTATCTCTAAATCTATTGACATTTATTCTTATCTCTTTGTCCATTGGGCTATGCTGACCACCTGTCATTCTGGAGCGTGACCAATAAAAGTGTATCTTATATTCGCTAATTGCATCATCACCCATTCCAGATTCACGCATAAAATCAGTCAGCCTTTGTGAATCTACTGCAACTGTAAATGGAAGATCGCTCCAAATAACTTTGGGTCTAGATA
>MFBO01000029.1 GCA_001774995.1 Candidatus Curtissbacteria bacterium RIFCSPLOWO2_01_FULL_38_11b
AATACTAAGAAGGAAGCCCTCCTTCGTTCCATCCTTTGCTAAAGCTTCGGATGGCAAGAAAGCTTTGGAGGGTGAAAAAAGGAGGTGAAACCTAACTTTTATGATATTAAAATCTGCCCAAAAGAAATTTTTTAAGGGTTTCACCCTTATCGAACTTCTAATCGTTATCGCCATTTTAGGTATTTTAGCAGCAGCAGTATTGGTTGCTATTAATCCGGGTAAACGAACCCGACAGGCACAGGATTCAAAGAGAAAGAATGATATAGGAGCACTTGCTACGGAAGTACAAGGCTACTACACTGCGCCAGGTGCTGGTTGTTATCCTTCAAATTTGTCTGTTTTGGTAAATGAAGGTTATTTAAAGCAAATGCCCAGGGACCCAGTTTCAGCTGCTGATTACAGTTATACGAAATCAGCTGACGGTGCATGTGTACCAGCCGGACCTACAGAAGTTGGAGTATACTCTACGTTGGCTGAACCAACTGGAGTGGGAATAAGGCAATGGTGTTATCAGTCAACTAGTGGTACAGCAAGGGAAGTTACAGCTGGTGCTTGTACGCCATAGGAGTAACGTTATTAAATAGATTTAAGAGCACAACGAAACGTTTGTTGTGCTCTTTGTTTTGGGTAAATTTGATTGTTAACTATTTTGTAACAGCTGCTTGAATTTCTTTGACTCTATAATTGTTCAAGAGTACCACGGGTTTTTACCCGTGGGTGCATTGAACAATTACGTACTTGCCGAAGGCGAAGTCTGAGGATACCACTGCTGTTAAGCAGTGGTAGTTCATTTAAGGCAAAGGAAGATGATTACTGTAAAGGCTTTGAGTACTTTATTAAAGAAGTGAGTTTCTTTTTTTTTAAATTAAAAACTATATAGAAAATAAAAAGGAAAGTAAAACCTTTTATGATAGTAAGAGCTATGTTGATGAGCTCCAAAGTAAAAACATAAGTAACTCCAGAGAAGCCCCCTACTTTTCGATAAAAAAAGTATATTTCAGGGAAGTTCCAGTTCCATGGAATTGAGGCTTTGTATACTTGATCTTGCGTAAGATTCGTTGTTTGGATTGAATACCAGGAGAAATCTGCAACAGATGCCCCCAAAAAGTGAACGAATACAGAAACCAAAGCAGCCGAAAAAAACACTAGCTTAAACATTATATGTTTGTAGATTTTAGTGTTGTTAACGACAGGCGCAATTAGTATTGTGAGAATAGGTGTAATATCGGCGAGCATTCTTGGCCCATAAGACCAGCTGCCATGCCAAACGTTCCACTTTGCTATGAATGTAATGTAAATCAGGGAAAGAACTGAGAAAAAAATTAGTGGTTTATTTTTTTCTTTCCAAGCAATACAGGTTCCCCAAATAGAAAATAAGAAAAATGGAGAATAAATTAATAACCCTTTGTTGGGTGCAATTAAAAGTCCAAAGAAGCCTTCCAAAAACGAATTATTAAATTTTGCTATTTCTCCGATTGCTTCGTATTTGTAAAAGAAAAGTCCCCCTGGATAGGTTAATTGATACCAAATAAAAAATAATAATGGAAGTATTGAATATTTTAAGAATCCTATCAAACTTCGTTTTTCGAAAAGAATCATGTAAACAAAAAAAGTGAGAGCAATGATTAGATTAGTGAAGCGGCTTAGTGTAGCCAGTCCTAAAAAAAGCCCACAAAAAGGAAGCTTATTTTTTTGTTTTTGGCCTTTGATGAAAAAATACATAGTAATAGCCAAAAACATTTGGCTTGTTGCGTGTTGCCATAGAGTTTGACTTGATATTGATAATGTAGATGTTCCTAGCGCATATAAGACGGTTAAGATTAATGCTTTTTTGTATCTTGTTAATGCACTTGAAGAAAGAAAAACGAAGCTAATAGATATTGCACTAAAAATACTTGCGCTAATTTTACCTAGAGAAAAGATAAGGCTCTTATGGTTTTCTAAATTTTCTAAAGTTATATTTTTAATAATGGTCGGAAAGAAATAAATAGGTACCGCAAGTATGCTTGAAAATACCGGAAATGTAGAGAATTGATGATTGTTTTTTTCGATAATATAGTATGGGAGTTTGTTGTCGTCAACCTTAGAAGGTAAAATTATTGTAGAGATTGGAGAGATTTTTTTTAGGTCGAAACCATTTCCTCTTATTAATGACACTGGGAGCAGGGTCGCTACGATGGCGTCTGTATTCGTGCGGGCATATAAAATTCCAATAAAAAAAAATGTAAAGAAAAAACAAATGTAAGCTGCTGGTTTAAATAACATTAGATAATAATTCCTATTAAACATAATAGATCTAAGTTACAATTTTGGCTATGTTATATTCAATTGTTAGTAGATATAATTTTTGAGTAATAAGGATTTGATGAAGTTAATTGCCTTGCTCTTTTTACTTTTCCTATTTGCACTCTACTCTGTTGGTGTTTCCCCTTCTGTATACGGTGGAGATAGCGGAGATATAATACTTGCTTCTTGGTTTGGAGGAGTTGCTCACCCACCAGGATACCCTTTACAAACAATGATTGGTTGGGTTTTTACTCACTTACCCTACCAGGCGACTGTTGCCTATAAAGCCAATTTATTGGCAGCGTTTCTAATGGCAATAACTATTGTATTGTTTTTCTTCATTTTGAACAAACTAACGAAAAATCTTTATGTAAGCCTGTCTTCAACTCTGACCCTTGCCTTCACCCCTCTGTTTTGGGTATATGCTCATATTATTGAAGTTTTTCAGCTCAATTTGGTTTTGGTCGGGGCCTCTGTATATTTTTTATTTGCATGGAGAGAAAAATGGTTAGCAGCTGTTGGAAAAAAAGGTAAAGACAAGGCTACCAATTTACTGCGTTGGTCTCTTCTTTTTTTGGGACTTGCGGTTTTTCACCACCATACATCAATTTTATTATTTCCGGCTTTTGGTTATTTAATATTAAAAACAAATAAAGCATTTCTCGGTAAAAAAAATCTACTAAAGTCAAGTTTATTTTTCTTATGCGGTTTACTTCCATATATTTTTATTCCCTTTGCTGCATTCAGACAGACTCCAATTAATTGGGATAATCCAGTCAATATAGTAAATTTTATTAGGCTTATTACACGCGCAGATTATGGAACATTTATTGCAGCAAGTTTTTTGGTAGGGTCAAGTTTACATGAAAAATTGCTTCAGTTACTAAATTACATATTGTTTTTAAAAGCAGATTTTACAATTATCGGAGCTTTTTTTATTCTTGTCGGTATGATTTATGGATTTTTTTGGAATAGGACTGTTTTCTGGTTTACATTACTTGCAATTATTTTCACGGGCCCATTCTTTTTGTTTTATGCAAGTTTTCCGTTAGCAAACTCCTTTTATGTTGGGTTGTGGGAGAGGTTTCTTTTATTAAGTTATTTTTTTATTGCAGTATTTTTAGGTCTAGGGATAAAAGCTTTTTACGAGTACTCCACTTTTTTTATGAGAAGAAAAATAAAATTAAGGTTTTTTAGAAGCGAGTCGATGATACTTTTTGCTAGCTTTGCTTTATTATTATTACCATTCTATTTCTTTTTATGGAATTATGGAAGGTCAAATTTAAGTGACTTTAAACTGGGCAACTGGTTAGGGCAAGATATTTTGTCTTCGGCTGAGTCTAATGCCATTATCTTTGTACTTGGCGATACTACTGCATTTAATTCAGAATATATTTATTATACAAGTGAAGCCTATTCTAATGTTAAATTTATCAAGGGAGGACCCCTCAGACTCCCAGGTTATAGAAATCAGGTAGCAGCAGCTTATAAGGACTTGAACTTCCCTGTCGATTTCCTGTCGAATGAGATTAAGGATCCGGGAATGTATATCTCCTCTATTATGTCGGAAAATTATGACAAGTACCCTATTTATGCAATGAATTATTATCCTAATTTTGAGAATAGACGTTGGATTAGTGTAGGACTTTTACGAAAATTGGTTCCCGAGGGCATTGCAGGCGAGAATATCCTAAAGTTGAACAATGAAGTTTATTCGAAATTTTCATATAACGATTTTTCTACACCTACCGGGTATGAACATTACATGAGTAATCATATAAAAGAAATTTATTATGAATCGACTATGAATCTTGTAGACGAACTCATGACAAATGATTTGAAGAAAGAGGCAATTAATTATGCAAGAAAAGCAGCTGCACTGTCGCTTGATAAAAAAGATGTATATGTTAAATTAGGCTTACTTTATATGCTGCAAGATGATTGTAAAAATTCTGAAGAGCCCTTTTTAAAAGCTCATTCCCTGGATAACAAAGATATTTTTGTTTTAGAGCAACTTATAAATGTGGCCAGGGATTGTAAAGGAAATGCTGATGAGGCAACTTTCTATCAAAAATTAATCGAAAATGTGAAACTAAAAGCACAACCCACATTCAATTGATCTTATATTTCCTAAAATTAATAAACAGTACAGTTAGTAGCATAAGACTGATAGAACTTATAATCTGCCCGTGTTTATAGGAACTTGGCTTATAAATCATTTTTACTTTTTGATCACCATTTTTTAAAAAGATTGCCCTTTTATTAATGTTGGCGGGCATTAAGGATACTTCTTTATCATTTACATATGCTTTCCATCCAGGATAATATGTATCCGCTGATACTAAAAACCCATCACCTCTTAAGCTTACGTCTAATTCAATTTCTGTTGATGTTTCCCTAATTGTTTTAACTGACCAGTTTTTGGTGTTTATATTATTTTTGTAACTTGTATCTTCAATAATTAATTGGTTTTCAGGGTCGAAGTCTTCGCTATTGTAAATTTCTAGAATTGACGGGATTGAAGTAGCATTTTTGTAAGAATCTGTTATAAAAAACCTCCTAGGAATTAATTTGTTTTCGTAAATGTGGAAGCTTGTATTGTCAAATGATTCCGAATCTGTTTTTTTCTGAAACCATTCGCTATCTATTTCAAAGGGTGAGATTACATGACTAACATTGCTTGCCGCAAGAATTGATGCAATTTTTTTAGATATTTTTGCGGTCTTCTCGGTAAAAGTGATATCTTTTTTGATTTGAGTTTCAAAATATGCAGTCCTTTTTGTTTGAATGCTTTCGAAAGCAGAAAGCTGGTTGATTCCAAAAATCAAATTAGAGTTTTGGTCCAGAGAATTTCTTGCAACATAATAATACTCTTGATTTGTCCAACCGTTTGCTATAAAGTAATTTGTCCAAGGTGTAGCTTGCCCAACTGAATAAATTCTTTTTGCATTATTTTCCCTTAGCCAATTGGCGTTTATGGGTACTGATAGCCAATTTTTCGCTTTGCCAGTAGGGTTATAGGAGTACAGATAGAAAAATAAATTAAGAGTGGATGCGACAATAATAATTATAGTTAAAATCGGTCTTCTCATCGCTATCTTGTTCAAGTAGATAGCAGCAAGTATGACTATTGCAAATGAAGAAAAGAGAAGGAATCTTGAAGGAACTCGAAAAAGAGAAAATGGCGGAATTGAATAAATAGGATGCAATGGAGCTGACATTCCTAAACTTAGTAACAGACTTAGTATCAATATGAATGAGAAATTAATAACATGCTTTTTATTTTTATGTTTTTTTAAAAAAGTAGAAATTATTAGTGCTAAACTAAGTGCCAGTGGAATTAACCCAACATAAGCTGAGCTTTCCCAAAAGATTCCCCAAGTACCTGGCGTCCATCTGGGATAAGTTCCATTCTCAGGGCTGCCCCAGATAAACGGGTCTAATAATTGTGCTAAATTTTTAAATTTGTAGGGAAATTGCTGTATTATTTGTTGCGGTTTTAAATCTCGATTAGATATTCTAAGAAATTCATATGATGGTAGAAGTTGTATGGCGGCAATTGTGAAACCAAGGGTAATAGATAATAATAGAAAAATAATCAGCTTTGGTTTTAGGGATTTCTGCAGATAGGTTTTAGTCAAAAAAAATGTCAATAAAAAAAATAAGCCATAGAAAGTCAATTGAGGGAAGCCTGCAAAGATTTGTTGTGAAATAATAAGGCTTAGAGCCAATAAGTATAAGACTTTTCTTTTTTCTAGAAATTCATTTGCTGCCCAAAACAGTAAAGGCAATAATGTTGCCGTTTGGAGTAAATTATGATGTTGAACATGGAACACAAAAAATCCCCCCAATGGGAAAATTAACCCAGCAAATGTTGATGCTAATTTTGTGAGATCAAGAGATCTGCAAAAAAGATATGTTCCAATGCCGGCAGTTATGAAAGATAAAATTAAGGTCATATTGTACGCATAAAGAAATGGTAAGAGTCTAAAAAGAATTAAATTTGAAATGAAAAATATGGCTGTTTGGCCTTCTGCCAGAGTTGGGAAACCTGTTCCAATTTGAGGATTCCAGATCGGTATCCGATTCCGTTTTAATTCTTGAGAGTAGTAATATTTATTAGCAATAGAAAAATGCCAACTATCTGATCTGCCATAATCTGGAGTTATAAAGATTGAGAAATCAGGTAAAAAAAGTTTATAGAAAAAAAGAATTACAATAGTGGAAACAAAAATAACTGGAAATATTTTTTTTAATTTAGCTTTTAGCACCGTTTTAGTTTAACAAAAACAAAGTGTATGTTAAATGGCTATAAGTTTTAGATTCAAATGTAAAGTATTCTTTTAATATTAGCCCTACTTATTTACTGCAGTAGTTAATATAATCGATAACGAATCATGCACAGGGGTATCTCTCAAAAACTTTCCTATCTTTTAGGTTGTTATTTTATTATAGTTTTAGGTTATATTTATAGCTTTGGTTTTTACTCGTTTCCCGAATTGATGCTTTTGACCATCTCTCTGGTTTTAGTATTAATTTATCCTAAAATAAACTTTTCCCGCGAAATTTTATCAGTTGACTTTGAATTTATGGCTAAAGCGTGTTTGATTGTTTTTCTCGCCTCCCATTTTGGCTTGTATGATGGCTTTTACCAAAATGATAATTTAGGATTTATTACGTTAAGTAAAAATTTACTATTTTTTACTCTTCTTATTTCTTTTTCGTACTTTATCAAAATGCCAAAAAGATTTGTAATTTTAAAAAACATTAAATTTTGGGTATTTATTTTTATTGCGTTTTTCTTAAGAATTTTAATGATATGGTCATCGCCTTCACCCTTAATTGATGTCTATGGTATTCAGAAAATTGCCCCAAAAGCTATTTTGGAGGGAAATAATCCTTATTCTATTGTTTACCATTTTCCTTGGCAAAAGGAACCGCTAGATGTTTATTCTTATGGCCCTGCTGTCATTATTTTGGACATGCCTGCGGTTTTTCTTACGGGGGATCCAAGGTATACGATGGTTTTTGCAGAAATAGGAACGGCTTTATTGATTTATTTAATGATTAAAAAAAACAATAAATTAATATTTTGGAAATGGCCGCAAATTGCTGAACTTTTGCCCTTAATATTTCTATTTAATCCAAGATCTCTTTTTATAATTGAGCAGGCATGGATTGACCCTTTAGTTATTTTTCTTATAACACTGTTTACATATTTATTATTTTTCTTGCGGAGAAAATTACTAGCGTTTGTGCTTTTTGGTGTGGTTTTGGCAACAAAACAGTATTCTGTATTTTTAATACCTTTTTTGATGAGAGCTGGATATTTGAAAATTAGAAATCTGGCACTGTCTTTAGTTGTATTACTAATTTTTATAACCCCATTTTTCATCTGGAATTCTGCTGATTTTTTTCA
>MFBO01000030.1:0-2366 GCA_001774995.1 Candidatus Curtissbacteria bacterium RIFCSPLOWO2_01_FULL_38_11b
TATCGGAAATGTGGGCACGTTTTAAATACTTGTTTCTCATTGTCTAGACAATCTATTCTAGTATTTTACTACTAGCTTAACTTATCTAGACCCAAAGATATTATATCTTTTTAGAATGAATTAACGTAGATCTAAGGTTTCTGATGTAAAGGTGATGTTTTTTGGTTTTAAGATTACCTGGCGTGGACCTTTTGCGATATAGCCAGCGATAATTGACTGGAATTTGTTTTTGGCGATTATACTTTGCGTCTTTTTAACATCTTGGGGGCTAACAAAAATTGCATAGTCCTGACCCATGTTGAATGTCTGGCACATTTCATAATCATCTACTTTTGCATGTTTTTGAATAAAGTTGAAAACTTCCTGTGGTTTGTGAAGTTTTTCGATGATATACGTAAAATTTTGCCGGGCACGCATTATTTTTCGAAGGCCGTGGCCGGTGATATTTGAAATATAGTGAATCTTGATTCCAGCAGATATTAGATCTTGAACAAGTTTTGCATAGATATTTGTTTTGGTAAGAATCGCTTCACCGTAAAGTTTACCGGATGGAAGTTTTGTTGCATAACCTTTCTCTAATTTGGTGGCGATAGCCCGTGCCAGGGAAATTCCATTGGCATTAATACCATTGGATCTTATGAGTACAATTTTATCGCCAATTTTGAGATTTCGGTCTGTTATAACAGCTTTTCCAGATTTGAGTATTCCTAGGGCTGATCCGCCTAGATCGACCGTCTCCGGCTCTATTATACCCTTTAAAGTAGGTGTTTCTCCCCCGCCCCAAGAAGCACCGGAAAGGTCGCAGGCAGACTTCCATCCAGAGATAAAATCGGGCATTCTTTTTTTGTCTTCTAACCAGCTATTATCTTCAATTGCCCAATAAGCATGAAGCACTAACGGTCTTGCACCAACAGAAACTAAATCGTTGATGATCGTGGCAACAGTGTCATGGCTAATAATGTCGTAGTAAGTTTTGCCGGTAATTTCGCGCATGCTATCTGCAACTAAATTTTTAGTTCCCAGGCCCTCAACTACCGTTGCAAAAAATTGATCGCCGACTTTAAAGACGTAAGCAGATTCTCCACGGCTTGAGTTGACTTCTTTAAAATTAACGTCTTTCGGATTGTTAGCGGTTTTTCGAGCTGCGACTTGGGCAAGCTTTTTGATGGGATCTTTAGTGTCGTAGTTATCGCCTACTTGGGAATAAGTGATTCTGGTGTTTTTCTTCATCATGATTGTTTGGCAAATCTTATCATATTTTCAAAAATTTGCGCACCGTGGGGTTTTACGCCTTTTGGGAATCTGCGCCAGTTTGGGTGTTGGGTGATTTCGACAAATTTTTCCGGGTGGGGCATAAGACCCAAGATTCTGCCAGTCGAGTCGCAGATTCCGGCAATAGCGTTTAGTGAACCGTTAGGATTTGCCGGATAATCTTGGGTTGGCTTGCCGTTATCATCGACATAGCGAAAAGTAACTAGATTGTGATTTTCGATTTTTGAAATAGTTGCTTTCTGCGCATAAAATTTTCCTTCACCATGGTTGACCGCTATCTCTAACGATCCGTTATCGTCTATTTCCGATACCGGATCGGAAGTGAGCTGGTTTAAAAAAACACATTTACTATTTTCAATTTTCACCTTAACCCAGCGGCACTCAAAGTGACCGGAGTCGTTGGTTATTAAAGTTGCGTCCATCTTCCCGATATGATTGAAGGGTAAGAGGCCGGTTCTAATTAACGTTTGGAAACCGTTGCAAATTCCCAAAATTAAACCTTTTTTTACGATAAACTCTTTCAACTCATCTTTTAGAAAACTAATCAGCTCAATAGCTAAAACTTTGCCAGAGGCAATATCGTCTCCGTAAGAAAAGCCGCCTGGAAGTGCAAGGATCTGATAAGCTTTTAGCCTTTCGCTTTTAGCTTTTAGATGATTGATATGGACGTATTCTGGCGCGCCACCAAATTTTTCGAAAGCGTAAAATAGCTCTTCGTCGCAATTAGTTCCGTCGGTTCTAAGGATGCAAACTTTGGGCTTCATGTTGGCAAATTTTTAATGTTTTAAATTTTAAATATTTAGACATGATTTCAAATTTTAAATTTCGAATTGAAAATTAATGAAACAACTCCCTCATTGGTTTCTGCCATGACTCTTTTAACTTTTCGACTGATGCTTCACAAATCTTCTCGCTACCACTGAACACGCTGATAGAGTTGTTTGACACTGTTTTGCCAATTATTGCGTGGGAGACACTGGTGAAAAGCTTCTTGGCCACTTTTTCGTTTTTGACTTCTACCAAAAAAGTGCCGGCTGTTTCGTTAAAGAGGATAAGGTCGGGGCGTGAACTCATCTCCGAGGTGATAGCCAGAT
>MFBO01000030.1:2387-21201 GCA_001774995.1 Candidatus Curtissbacteria bacterium RIFCSPLOWO2_01_FULL_38_11b
CGAGAATCTGGCCGGATTTAATTCCAGCTGTTATTGATGATAAAACCCTGCTTAGATTTTTAAGATCAACCTTGGGAATATCGCCTGTCGCTTTTGTAATGTCAAAGTATGCCGATCCGCCGAGATTTTGGGTATCTAATTTGCCTACCAAAACAATCGTTGATCCGATCCGTTTAAAATCGGCGCTTGCCGTTTTTTTAACATCCGGTATTTTGCCAAAGACAGATATTAAAAGAACTGGGGGGATTTTTAAAATTTTACCATCGGGATACCGGTAGGTTGAGGAAAGTGAATCTTTGCCGGAAACAAATGGCATATTTAAAATTTTTGCCATATCAACGCAGGCATCCACTGATTTATCAAGATCGCACAACGATTCTTCATCGGGATACGGCCAGATGAAATTATCAATCAGTGCTGCATTTTTAATATCGCCACCGACTGCTACATAATTTGAAATTGCTTCTACGATTGCCCAAACGCTTCCCCAGTATGGATCGATTTTGTTTAGTATCGGATTTAATCCGTGAGCAGTGACGAATCCGTAAGGCTTATTTAAAATCGGGCGTAAGATAACTGCGTCACTGGGGGCATCGAAATTTAGACCGATAAACGGGTGGAGGGTAGTTGTACCCTGAACGTTGTGATCGTACATTCTGACAATAGGTTCCTTGGAGGATACGTTGGGGTGGGCCATTACTTTTTGCCAAATTCCTTCTACATTATTGGGTGCTGGAGGTACTTTGACTTTGACCTGCCTGCCGGCAGGTAGGCTTTTGACTTTTTTTGTTTTGCCGACCATTGTCCTTTGGGGAAGACCGTTGTGAATAAAATCCATGGGTATATCGCAAACTTTTTGATCGTTGTAATAAACTTTTAGTTTTTTTGACCCGTCGAATTTGCCGATAACATGAGCGGGCATGTTGTAGAGTTTACACACTTTGTGAATTTTTTTAAGATTTTTTGGGTCAATTGCCAAAACCATGCGTTCTTGAGATTCTGAAAGGAAAATTTCCCAAGGAGCAAGCCCTGAATACTTTAGCGGGACTTTTTCAAGATTAACGTGGGCACCAATATCTTTGCCCATTTCCCCAATAGCCGAAGAGTAGCCCCCCGCGCCGCAATCGGTGATTGCGTTTATAAGATTTTGGTTGCGAAGTGCTAAAACCGCATCGATAATTCGCTTTTCTTCAATGGCATTACCGATCTGCACGGCGGATCCTAATATTTTACCAGTTGCATGAGTCATTTCAGCGGAAGAAAAAGTTGCACCGTGGATCCCGTCGCGGCCAGTTGCACCACCAATTGTCACAATCAAATCACCAGCTTTTGGTTTGCCTTTTTGAGCGTATTTTTTGGGTAAAATCCCGAAAGAACCAACAGCAACTGTGGGTTTCGCGCGGAAATCCTTATGGAAATGAATTGAGCCATTATTGGTGGGAATTCCTACACGGTTTCCGTAGTCGCGAACTCCAGCGACAACGTGTCTTAGTAAGTAATCTGGCGGCAGGCAACCAGGGGGTAAATCTTGACTTGGCAAATCAGGCGGGGCAAAACAAAAAATGTCTGTGGATGCAATAACCTTTGCACCTTGGCCGGTTGCCGCAATGTCACGAAACACTCCCCCGGATCCGGTCATCGCCCCACCGTAAGGCTCGATTGCAGACGGCGAATTATGGGTCTCGCCTTTACCGTTTATGGCGAACCCGTCGTAAAAATCAATAACCCCGGAATTATCATCAAAAGCAGAAACAATAATTTCTTTATTGTTTTTAGCCGTTGATTTAATTCTTTCTATAAACGGCTTTTTGACTTTGCCGTCGATAATAACTTTTGCCTTAAAAGTTTTGTGGCCACAATGTTCGGACCAAGTTTGGGCTAAGATCTCGATTTCACAATCTGTCGGATCTCTGTCGAGTTTTGCAAAATATGATCTGATTACTTTCATCTCATCTAAATTTAAAAAAAGACGATCTTGGGAAAGATCAAGAAGTTCGTGGTCATTTAACTTTCTAACTGGAATATTTTGCGCTTGAACACTTTTTCCCAAAATCAAAAGCGTTTTTGGGGATTTTGTAACCACATGTTCGACGGTTTGATTGACAAGTAGCCTATTTATAATTTGCTCTAGTTGTTTTTTTGTAAGTTTGCCAAAAAAAGCGTACAGGGTTGATGAGTCGGCTGCTTTAAGATTAATGCCCAGATCTTCTGCGCTTTTAAGAATCGATGCAACCTCTGGATTCATAACGCCCGGTTTGTAAGCAACTTCGACAATATGATTTGCGTCTTTAAAAATAGGTTTATTGATAGTGTAGGTTTGATTAACCGGCTCTACTAGAGCGGTTTTTGTGCAGGCAAGAGCATCTTTTTGGGAGATTCCTTCCAGTCTGTAAACTTTAGCAGTGCGGATGTTTTTGAGGGAGTTTATGTGAAGAGTTCTTTTTATTTCCGCAAGAAGATCAACTCCTTTAGGGTCTTTTTCTTCTTTTGAGGCAACTTTTATCTCATAAATCATCAGAGATCTGTCACTTTGAATAAGCCTTTTAATATTTTCCTTGGTTAATTTGTACTATCTTCTCTAGAATTGCCGGTCGAATTTTGCCAGTTTCTGGACTTATATAATAATCTCCAGGTGTTGAGGGAAAAGGCCAGATTAAAGATGTCTGTCCTGTCTCCCCAGGTTGACCCTTTGGAGCTGTGACTTGAACAACACGTTGATTATCTGGTGTATTGTTTTCTTTGCTCAAAACCATCACCTCCTTCTATTGTATCTCGCCAGGTCCCGCCAGCCGATGTCAGTACGGAAATGTAAAAAATCTCCCTCAATATTAATGAGGGATAGCGCATTATAGGCTAATTTTCTGGCGATTGCAACATTTTTGCCTTCGCCAAGAACATAAAAGAGACGACCGCTACCAACAATGAATTTACCATTGTTAATTTTGACTCCTGCTCCAAATACTTTAAGAGATCCTTCGCTGCGCTCAGGATGACCGAGGAGAGTGGAGAGGCCAAAAATTTGTTTTCCGACGACTTCACTATAATCATTTGGATAACCTTTTGAAGCGGCAGTGACTGCGACTCGATAGAGACTGTCCCTTTTTATTTTTGGGATTTTGTTTTTGATGGTATTTGAGACTAACTCATAAAGATCGTTTTTAATTGAGGGGAGGATGACTTGGGCCTCCGGGTCGCCCCAGCGGGCATTAAATTCAACTGTCCAAACCTTGCCTTTTTCGTCTATCATTCCCCCTAAATACAAGATGCCAAGATAAGGCCTCTTTAATGTTACTAATCCTTCAGCTGTTTTTTTGAAAATTGATTTAACCTGAGATTCAATCCTTTTGGTGATCGCCACGGGAGGCATGGAACAACCCATACCACCGGTGTTGGGGCCAAGATCGCCATCAAAAACTTGCTTGTGGTCTTGAGCAAAGCCAACTATTTCAAATTTTTTGCCGTTTAAAATTGCGAAAGCTGAAAACTCTTCACCGATAAGACACTTCTCAATAAGAAAAGTTTCACCTGCTTTGCCAAAATTTTTCATCGAATTGACAGCGTTAATTGCATCTTTTTTATTTGCACTGTAGATTGCGCCTTTGCCGGCAGCAAGACCAGAAGCTTTAATAAACCATTTAGCGTCTTTTTGTTTTTTAATATAATCAATACCCTCTTTATAAGACTTGCAGATTTTGTAATCAGGATGTGGAATTTTAAACTTTTGCATAAAGTTTCTGGACCAGGCTTTGTCCCATTCTATTCGACCGGCAGCTTTAGTTGGGCCAAAGACTTTGAATCCTGATTTAATAAGTGAGTCAACAAGACCCACTGCAACCGCATCGTCTTGGGCAACATCGATAAGATCGACTTTCTCCCTCTGACATATTTC
Source organism: Candidatus Curtissbacteria bacterium RIFCSPLOWO2_01_FULL_38_11b (assembly GCA_001774995.1). Lineage (GTDB taxonomy): Bacteria > Patescibacteriota > Microgenomatia > Curtissbacterales > GWA2-41-24 > MFBO01. The sequence continues at coordinate 6,277 of MFBO01000030.1, forward strand.
GCTGATTTCTTTTATGTCTGTTGTTTTAAGATAGGGAAAAAATTTTACGGGTTTTTTGACTAGTATTGGAATCAGGTCGTTTCCGGGAACCGCCAGAATTTTTTCTACATTGGGGCTTTGAGCATATTTATCAATTATCGCTGATCCTCGTCCTCCCCCGTCAATGACCATGACTGTAAATTTGCTGTTTGCTGATAATTTTTGTAAAACCTCAACGTAATTTTGATTCTCTTTCTTTTTTATTCGACTGTATAGTGAGTCTATGGTGTCATTTTTCTTAATTTTTACAAAAGTACGAGCTAGGACTTCCCCGAAATCGAATTCTTTTGTTAAAAAATGGATCGAAGAGCCAGCATAAGTTGCGTGATTTACCAAAAAGTTATTTACGGCTTTTTCGGCCAATAAGCCTCGATTCCATAGTCCATCTGTACCGTTGGGGTTTTTGACAGTTCCACTGTTTTTATCGGGAATAAGGCCCGGGTGCAGATTTAGGATTTTATTAGTATAAGCCTCTATTACTTCATCAGATATAATCTGTTTCCAGCCGGCAAGAGCTATAAAATCCGGCTGATACTTCTTTAATATTTTTATTAGCTGATTTTTATGGGGGCAAATCTCTACCTTTATATTGTTTTTCCTTGCTCTTTCTAGACCAATTGCTTTGGAAGTGTCGCTTACGACAACTACTATTTCGCCGCTTATTTTGCCCTTCTTTATACCGTTGATAATCGCTTGAAGGTTTGTACCTCTTCCTTTATCTGAAATAAGTACGGCAATATTTATCATTTGGAACTAGCAAATTTTACATGAGAATGTAGCCAACAATATATCAGTAGAAAGCCCAAGAGGCAAGGCTAGGAAGGTATCGTTACTTTTCGTCTTTGAGATAAAGACCCAAAATACCTAAGACCCCGGCTACGATAAAGAGCTGAGTAGGTGCAAGGGAAGTTATGTCATTTTGAGTAACTGCTTGGTATGCTCCAACTAGAACTATAATTACAGTCGCTCCTATTAAAATTTGCGATACAGGGTTACCTTTTGTTGTGATAGTCTTCTTTTTGGCCATATACAATTATAATTGCACTTTTTTGAAAGCGAGTCAACAATTGTTGAGAAAATTGATAATTTTTGGTAAAATTCTTTTGCTTTTTAGGAAGAAGGATGACTACTGCATTCAGTTATTTGAATGTAGAGGAAAGTCCAGACAGCAGAAAGCGGGGGACCCCGCGTAAGCGGGGACGGGTAACCGCTAGTTCCCAAAGACTTTTCCGACATGTGGTTTTTGGGACTCAAAAGGAAATAACCTTTTGGGAGAGCAACAGAGACGAGTCGGTGTGAAACGGGCAATCCTCCCTGCTGCAACTCAGAATAAGATCGCTTATACCATGCTTTCGGGAAGATTCCCGCCTAGATTCGACGTTAGGCGAGACACGGTCTTAAGTAGAGGCATTTGCATAAAGGCAAGTCGGATGACAAGGCGTCATTTGAAGATAGATGGTCAAAAAGCCTCTTTGGCTGTATCAGCTTCGGAGGCTTAAACAGAATCTGGCTTACTCTCTTACCTAAAAAGCTTTTATTGCTCTGTCAGATCGTCTTCTATCTGTTCATCTTCGTCAACAATTTCGCGAAGCGCAATTTTTAAAACGATTACAAATGGTATAGCGAGAAAAGCCCCGCCAACTCCGGCAATCTTAGCTCCGATTAACAAAGCCACCATGATAATTGGCGGTTGAAGCCCGATAACTTTGGACATGACCATAGGCACTATCAAATTGTTTTCGAGTTGCTGAATAATTAAAAAAAGTGCCCCAACTGCCAAAGCCATGATAGGTGTAATCGTTAAACCGACTAGAATAGCAGGAATAGCCGAAATTATTGGCCCAATAATTGGCACAATTTCTAAAATCCCAGCAACTAATGCAAGCGGTAGAGCAAATGGAATACCTAGAATACGTAATCCAATATAGGTTAAAACTCCAACTATTAAAGATAAGGCCACCTGTCCTCTAACCCATTTGCCCAAACCTGTTTGGACATTTTCGACAAAATTGGTTATCTTTTTTTCTTGCTTACCAGCAAATGGTGAGGAGATAAATTTCAAAAATTTTTTCCAATCCAAAAGCATATAAAAAGTCATTACTAAGATCGTTAATGTTAAAAAAAGGCTCGTGAATATTTTTGTGGAAAGAGTAATAATGTCACCTGCAACATTTTGAATTTGTTGCCCGATGACTGCGGAGATATTTTCTACAGGAATGTCATGAAATATTAAAAAATCGTTAATTATTGAAGCAATCTGAGGCAGTTTAGAGATTAGGCCAGTAGATTGTGAGACAAGAGGTGGGATTATGATACTAATCGCAGAAGAAATTAAGCCGATTACTAAGATATAGACTAAAAGTACAGAGACGAGCCTTGGTATTTTCTTAGTAGTTAACCATTCTACCGGTTTTAGAAGAGCAGCAAGTAGAAGTAAGGAAAGAAAGACGACGATAATTATTTCTTTTATTTGGATAAGAAACCAAAGACCTGCCAAAAGGGCGATTGTAAAAATTACTGTTTTGTGGGATATTTCAACTATAATTTTCGATTTCTCTTCAGCCATTCTTTGCAGTATATATCAGCTTCGAGCTTTCGCGCAATCTTTTTTCTAACTTAATTTGCCAATTTTTTTGGGAAATGTCAAAAATTTCAATCTTGTTTTTTTCAAATTGTTTAAAGTATGTTTTTTGACGTCTTATAAAACTGTGGATATCGCCTTTTAATCTGTCGACTGCCGTGCTTTTCTCTATCTTGCCGGTCAAGTATCTCGTAATCCATCTATACTCAAGACCTAATTGCTCAAGCCAGTTAGTGTTTATATTGTTTTCTATTAAATTTCTGACTTCTTCAATCATCCCATTTTCAAGTCTGGTCATAACCCAGCTGTTTGCTTTCAGATAAAGAAAATCATTTGGTGCGGTGAGGCCGATGAAAAGATAGTTTGATGGTTCGATAGTTTGACGGCTCGATAGAATGTTTTTGGTTTCTTGTTTTGTGTCGTGGATGGCTATTTCGACCGCGCGGATCAAACGGCGAGGGTTCGCCCGATCCGACTCGTTCATTGAATTGGCCCGACTTGGATTAATTTTAATAAGTTTTCGAAAAAGGGTTAGCGCTAATAATTTCTCCAGTTGACTCCTAAGTTTTAGGTCTGGGGCAATACCAATTGATTCTAATCCGTCTAACAAGACCTTTATGTAAAAACCTGTTCCACCTACAACGATCGGAAGCTTGTTTGCTGCACTGATTCGAATCAGTGCAGTGTCGGCGAATTTCACAAAATCGGCAGCCGAAAAAGTTTCATATTTCGAACCTGGTTCGCATCCCGGCGGTTCAACTAGATCAAATCCGTGAATTTTAACACCGTCGACAATCCAATATCCTTCGTGTCTTTCGACTTTCGATGTGAAACTTACCTTGCCTGTGGCAATGTCTAATTGTTTATAAACCTGACGGGAATCGGCAGAAATTAATTCCCCTTGATATTTTTTGGCAAGTTTTATAGCTAGATCAGTTTTGCCTGTTGCCGTTGGTCCATATATTACTAACATCATAAAGCGACCAATTTTGGTTGAGAATTATTCTTGGGTAGTTTGACAGATTTTTCTGGTCAATTGCAAAATCTTTGATTTCGTGGGGCCCAACAGTTATATAATTTATCTGATATTTAGAAACTAAATTTTCGAAATTTTCTCCAGCATAAATCTTTTCAACATCTTGTGCCCTTTGTAAATAATCTATCCCGTGAGTCCAAAGCCATCCATGATAGCCAACTAGAGTCGATCTACCAGAAAGAGCTGGAATCGGATGATTATGGATGGGGGCAGTTACAAATATACCGTTTTTGTTTGTTAAATTTTTAACTGAATCGGCAATATTTACATCTTCTTTGGAGAAAATTTGATAATTAGTAACTGGTGTGAAAGTTCTAAAAATATCAAGAAGTCCCGAAAATATCATAAAAAAAATAATAAAAGCTCCTGTAATTTTTTTAACAAGTTCTTCTGCAAAGAAAACTTCGTAAAGAAAATAAGCAACTACAATACTTGATGCAAAATACCAGTAGATTAAAAGTTTGCTGTTATCAAAGCCCCAAGGTTGGAATATTAAAATATTTGAAAGAAAAAATATGGCAATAAACGGAATATACAATATTAACAAAAAAAATTTATTTTTATAAAGATATATTAGAGCAAAGATTAAAACAGGCAGAAAAACTCCTAAGTTTTTAAACCAAAACCAAATAATGTTTTCTTTGGCAGTGAAACCAGGATCAATTTTTATAAATTGTAGCGGATTTGAATTTTGGGAAATAACTCTAAAAATTGGTATGGAAATAAGAGTTGTGATAATTGCAAATAAAATCCATGATTTTAATAACGTTAGCCGCTGATTCTTGTCTGAAAAATATAAACTTAAGGGAAAAAATAGAGTCGATATTAAGAAAAGGAAAAATAGGCTATGTGCTTGAATGAACGGCAGAAAACCGGTAAGCAATCCAGCAATTATAAAAAAATAAGTTCTGTTTTTTTTAAAACCAACATAAAGAAGGCTTAAAACTGTTAAAGTTATTGGGAAAGCGAAAAGAAAACCACGTTGCGGCAAAAAGTATGCCAGATAATTGTTGATCCACCAATATCCTTTATCTTTGATGTCAGTATATTCTTGCGGCATTGAAGATAGGAATTCTAATGGCGATTTTTGCGAAGCAAAAAAGTCTTGAAAAAAGTAAAAAAACCCAAAACCGCCGTTTAGAAAAAAAATTAACAGTGCTAAAAAGACAATTTTTTCGTTTTTGACAAAATTCAAAATAAATAATCGGATGGCAAAAATAACTAAGAGACCAGCTAAAGAAGTTATAATAAATAGCGCAAAATTTATACCAGTCAATCTTGCGACTTGGGCTGTAATAAAATCGGCAAATATTGGATAGTTTATTTTAGATGAAGCAAATATGGGGCTGTCTGGAAATATTTTGCCGCTTTCTAAAAACTTATTGATAAGGGTTAAATGTAGGACTAAATCTCCGTAAAGATTAACTTGGCCAACATACAGGCCATCTGATCTTACTATTAACATCTCTTTGGCAAGGTGCCAAAAGAAAAAGCCGAAAATCAAAAAAGATAAAATTACAAACAGATTTGGTCTAAATTTAAAAAAGTGCATAATTGAAGAGTTTCTTATATTCATTATATATTGAAGAGAGTTATGCAAAGAAAGCTAGTAATTTTTATTACGGTTTTAACTTTAATTTCATTGTTTTTAAGAGCATTTAGATTATCCGAACCTCCCCGTTATTATTTTGACGAAGTTTACCATGCTGTAACCGCAAAGGCTTATGCGGATAATATCCGCGATGCTTATGACCCTTTTAGCAAGGCTCCGAAGGAGGGCACAGCTTATGACTGGTTACACCCTCCTCTTGCGAAGTTGATGCAGGCTGGATCTATTAAAATGTTTGGCGATGCCCCGCTTGGATGGCGCTTGCCAAGTGTTATATTTGGCACAGCGATTATCCCTTTGACATTTATTCTAGCTTTTCTTCTCTTTGGGCCTATCGCGGCCATTTTTAGCGCAACTGTTATTGCTTTTGAAAATCTGACGTTTGTGATGAGTCGAATTACCATGAATGACGTTTTTGTGACGGTTTTTTCTTTGGTTGCTTTCATATTTCTGGTCCTACACTCACAAAAAAAGAAGTTTATCTATTTGGTTTTATGTGCGCTTTTTTTGGGCTTTGCGGTTTCCAGTAAATGGACCGGGGCTTATACTATTTTGGCTGTAGCTGTGTTTATATTCTTTGTTCGCCTACGAGGTTTCCTCAGGTTAAGGACCAAGTTAAACTTCGTAGGTGTAGCTACAGTTCCAAGATACTCTCTTATTCTTATTATCCCTGCAGTTATTTATTTACTTTCTTATGGACAGTTCTGGCTGCAGGGGCATTCGGTTAAACAGTTTGTGGATCTTAACAAACAAATCTGGTGGTATCAAAATAGACATGATCTTGAGCATACATACGGCACAACGGCACTGTTTTGTGTGCCCAAGGGTACAAGTGCAGAAAAAACATGGTGCCCGTGGATATTAAATGCAAGAGGAGTTTATTTTTCATATGAGCAATATGGCTCGCCTAGCGGCGAAGCGGGTGATAAGCAGAGCTTGCAGTCCTCGAATTCAGAGAATTCTGCGGGCCTAAAAGCGGGGTATATTTACGCTTTGGGAAATCCGTTGATTTTCTGGGGTGGAATTATAGCCGTTTCATTCGTTTTGGGAAAGTTTATAGAGGAAAGAAAAAAAGAATACGCTTTAATCCTTTTAGGTTATTTTGTTTTTTGGGTTCCTTGGATTTTTACACCAAGACTAATGTTTCTTTATCACTATTTGCCATCGCTACCATTTCTGGCGATTTCTCTGGGAGTGAGTCTTGCGGCTATCTATAAGACTAAATTTAAATACGCGACGATTGTAATCCTGTTAGTCTTTATTGCAGTGTTTTTCTATTTTTACCCGATAAGCTCCGGTTTGCCTATTGATCCTAACTCGATTGACCGCTACATGTGGCTTTCAACGTGGCGATAATCAGTGAACTGCTGTGCGCAGTGAGCCTTTGTGGTTGATTAACTGATCTAAGATATGGAAGCGGCGCTCTTTTTCGGCATAAGGAACATTATCATCAAAAGCTTTTGTCGCAGCGGTATTCGGACGGGATGAGTATTTGGCAACATAAGCGTAAGCAAAGTTGGCTTCTTTCGCAAGCTTAACAGTATTTTGAAACTGGCTTTTTGTTTCTTTGGGAAATCCTACTATAATATCTGTTGAGATTTGAGCATTTGGAATTTTGTTTCTGATTCTTTTTAAGAGATCGAGATATTCTTCACGCGTATACCATCTGTTCATTCTTTTTAAAATTTTGTCGTCCCCTGCCTGAACCGCCAAATGGAGATTTCGATCAATTTTAGGATTTTTGGCAATAACATCTATAAGTTCATCGGAAAAGTCCCAAGGGTTGGATGAGATAAACTTTACAGTTTGAATTCCCCCACTTCGCCCCGCAATGCGGGGCCTCGAGGGGCTAGCCTTGATTCTGCAAACCTCTTCAAGAAGATAAGGAAAAAGTGTGGGAATACGAAATCGGCCTAGGTGTTTGACCATAACTGGTTTGACTATTCGGCCACTTGGCAATTCATAACCTTTAGTTGCGTTTTTGACCAAATCAGCACCATATGAGTTAACATTTTGACCCAAAAGCGTTACCTCTTTGCAGCCTTTTGATGCTAGGTCTTTTATTTCATCAATAACATCGGCAAAAGGCCGGGATACTTCGCGGCCACGGGTGAAAGGTACGACACAAAAGGTGCAAAAGTTATTGCAACCATTGGAAATAGGTACCCAGGCTTTTTCGACTTCGTTTCTTAAAGCAGGGTAGTCAAAGCCAACTTCTTCCAACGGTAGAAACTCATCTACCTCGGGCATGCGTTTTCGAAGATCCCTTAGATATTTGCCGCTTTCGTCGCGGGTTGCCATTCCAACCATGCAGCCGGTAATGACAAGTTTAGGTTTTAACTTGTGGGATTTTGCGATGTTTTTGACAAGACCAGTTACCCTATCTTCTGCGGATTGGCGGATCATACAAGTATTAATGACAATTTCTGAAGCCCCTTTTATGGTTTTTGAGGGTTTGTATCCGCGAGCTAAATAATAGCTTGCGATTCTCTGACTATCTGCAACATTTTGCTGGCAACCGAAGGTTTTGATGAAAAATGTTTGAGACATGTAGGAAATTTTAACACAAGAAAACAATTATGGTTGATTCACATCGTAATGGTTCACTACAATGATTTGTATCATTGTAGTGAGTTGAGCGTTTAAAGTTTTTACATGATTATTTTGGGGATAAAAATTATTAATCCGATAACGAGCGCTGCAATTGATAATATAAGCACTCCGCCAGCTGCACAGTGTTTGGCAAGACGAGCACCGGGGTGATGTTCTGGGTGGAGTACATCGCAGGCTTCTTCAATTGCGGTATTTATAGCCTCTGCAGAAATTACAGCTGATATTATCAAAATCAGAATTAACCATTCAAAAACAGTTATTCGATAAATTATCCCCAAGGCAATGACAACAATTGCAGAAAATGTTTGGAATTTAAAATGGGTGCCTTTTTTGAAACTATAGAAAATACCTTCAAAAGCGTATCTAAAACTTTTAATCTGATGTATTATGAATGGATCGCGATGCATAAATTCATCTTAGCACGTATTTAATTAAAAATTGACCTAATTTGACTTACAGCTTGAGTTGGAGTATATTTCAGTCTGCAAGAAATAACCTGAGGAGAAATTTTGCCTCAGGTTTTATGGAGGTTTAAATGACAGAGCAAGGTGTAGAAAGAGATCTTACAGGAAAAACAGTAGAAGAAAGTGATAGGGTTCAAATTGAAGCGGCTCTGTCTGGCCTTGAGGATTTAAGAAGGGAATTATATGGTTTACCATCAGAACAAATCGTGGTCGAAGGAGAACCAATTCCTCCTGTTCCATTGACTCCCGGTTTAGAATCTGGTGTCGATCCCCTCCACCAATCAAATCCTGCTCCCTCAACTTTAACTTCACGTGATTCAATTCTTGCCAAACGAATTCACGATTCTAGACAAGCAAAAAAAGCTGAGAAAAAAGCTGCTTAAATATCCTTCCTTAATTATATAGACTTGGAGGAGATCCTTCGACTCACTTCGTCGAGTCTGACTCGACTTCGTTCGCTCAGGATGAAATTGGTTATAAGACCAATTTCACTTGAAAAGACGTTTGAGGGTTTTGCCTGCGGTGAAACCGGGGAGTTTATGGCCGGCAATTGTTATAGATGAACCCGTTTGTGGATTTCTACCTGTACGTGATGCTCTTTTTCTAACTTTAAACGTACCAAAACCCGTAACAACAACTTTATCACCCTTTACCATCGCTTCTTTTATATTACCAAAAACAGCATTGACTGCAGATTCTGCAGATCTTTTGGTTAGTCCTACTTTTTTGGCTACTCTTTCAACTAGTTCTTTCTTGGTCATATTTCTGATTTATCCGAATATATTATCTAAACAATCCGGACTGGTCAAGTTTTCCGACGATTCAGAGTATAACTTAAACATCCATTGTGGTCAAATTAGTATTTTTACTTAGCGATGTCTACTGCTCTAACTTCTCTAATAACTGTAACAGTGATCTGACCCGGATAACTTAATTGATCTTCCAACTTCTGTTTAATTTCGTGTGAAAGATTGACTATCCCAGCATCATCGACAATATCCGGCTGAACGATTACTCTGATTTCGCGCCCTGCTTGAATTGCATATGCTTTTGCTACTCCCGAAAAGGAGGTTGCAATATTTTCTATATCAGATAACCTTTTAATGTAATCCTCGACTGCTTCATGTCTTGCTCCGGGCCTAGCACCAGAAACTGCATCCGCTATGTGGACAATCATTGACTCAATTGATGAGAAAGGCTCATCTTCATGATGTTGGGCTATACAGTCAATAACTTCCTGGGGGAAATTCCATTTTTTGGCAAGTTCAATTCCAAGATGTACGTGAGTTCCTTCTTTTTCCATTTCAGTTTTACCGATGTCATGAAAAAGACCGCCAGTTGCGCATATTTGAGCATTTGCTCCAAGTTCAAGAGCTATTTTTTTGGCTATTTTGGACGTTTCTACTGCGGCAATTAGCTGATTCTGACCATATGAATATCTGAATTTAAGCCTTCCTAAAGTATCGAGTGCCTGTTGGGGAATGTTGTATATACCAACTTCAGCAGCAGCACGTCTTCCTGCTTCCGACATATCTGATTCAACCTGGGATTTCGCCTTGTCTACCAGCTGCTCGATTCTTGACGGTTGAATTCTGGCATCACTAACAAGCCATTCCAGCGCAATTTTGGCTATTTCCCGTCTTACAGGGTCAAAAGATGATAGTCTGACCTCTCCGGCAACATCACTTTCCAACTCTACACCTACGCCAGTTGCAAGTTCAAATGCCCTGATGTTTCTGCCCTCTTTGCCGATAATTCTTCCTTTGATGTCTTCCGATTCAAGTTTGACGGTCGACACTGTATACTCAGCAGCCCAGTCGGTTGCACCGGCGATCATAGCGTTAACCAGAATTTCTTTGGCTATTTCACGGGACTCTGCTTTAATTTTTTCCTGAGCTTCTTTTATTCGTTTAGCAATTTCCGTTTTTAGACTTTCCTCAACGTTTTGAAGAATTAATTTTTTCGCTTCTTCTGCGGTTAAAGAGGATACTTTGGAGAGTTTTGCAATTAATTCATTTCTAATTTTTGTCAAGTCTTCTTCTTTTTTAACCAGCGCGCGGCCTTTTTCTTCAAGCTGTTTCTCGGCTTGGGTTATCTGGGTAAGCTTTATATCTAGGGATTCTTCTTTTTGGGCAATTCTTTTTTCAATATCAAGTGCTTCTTGGCTGATTTTTCTTGCTTCATCTTCGGCTGCTCTTTTTATTTTGAACGCTTCGTCACGAGCATCCTGGATAATTTCACGGGCGTTGTTAATCTGAGGCTCGTGTGTGGTTGCTCTATGTGAGCCGACTGATACTACTACTTTATTAGAACCGGATACGATTTTTGATCGCCTTTTATTATCAAACATAACCTAAAATTTATCCTGAAAATATGCCAAGAAAGAGAACCGTTAAAGTGGTAATTTACGCAGCTAATGAAGAAAGTTGGCCATCAAACTTTATCATATCTTTCAAATAGTCTGTTTCTCTTAAGTTAGGCTATTTTCAGCCCGTCATAATTGGCGGGTTGTTTTTTATGATTTTAGCTTTTTTGTTCCAATTGTGCAACTGTTTGGCGGATTTCATCGAATTCAAAACCTCTGGAAGCTAAGTACCGGTAAGCTTTATTTTTAAATTCCACTTTTGGGAGTTGTTGCCAGCTTTTTAGTTTCTTTTGGATGGCCTTGTAGGCAAGCTCTTTTTGATTTAAATTTTTTTCAAGAATTTCATCAATAACATCTTTGTCAATCCCTTTTCTTAATAATTCTAACTTAATTAACCTTGCACCTTTGGGGTTTGCTTTACTTCGAGATTCTGTCCACCACTTTGCAAATTCAACGTCATCGATATATTTATATTTAGTTAATTTTTCAATACACTTGCCAATAAGTTTGCTTTCTTTAGCTTTTGCAAATTTTATGTTTTCTCTTTGGGCAATTTTTTTAACAAGATAATCTTGGATCTCTTTTTGGCTTCTTGGCCGAAATGACAAATAATTTAGGGCAAGGTCAACTAGTTTTGCGGTTTCATTTTCCTTAAGCAGTACTTGTATCTCTTTTTGAGATAATTGTTTGCCTGTTTTAATGTTGTTTTTTAAAACTGTGGGGGTATCCAGAGAAAAGGCATATGCGCCATCTAAAAAGATATTTAGCCTGTCTTTCCTTTTCTTTTGGGGTTCAACGGAGGTGACTTGCGGCACGTTTTTATGCCGCAGCGACTTCTTCTAAAATTTCGTTGTCTTCGGATTCATTGTTTGTTAGTTTCTTTACAGGTACACCTTTTTTCACTCTTGTCCAAATTTCTTTTTCAAGTTGAACGTAATCTTTTTTGTGTTCTTTGAAATGAGCCTTTGCGCTTTCTCTTCCCTGGCCCACTAATTTTGATCCCCATCGGAAAAAGGCACCGGATTTTGTAACCAGGCCGTGCTCCAGGGCAACATCCAATAGCCCACCTTCTTTGGAGATTCCTTCCTCACCCATAACATCAAATTCAGCCAGTCTAAAAGGTGGAGCGACTTTGTTTTTGACAACTTTGACCCTGTGTCGTGAACCGATTACTTTATCTCCTTCCTTGATATTATCTATTTTTCGGATATCGAGTCTTACGGAGGAATAAAATTTTAAAGCCCGGCCGCCGGGAGTTGTCTCCGGATTACCAAACATAACACCTATTTTTTCGCGAAGTTGATTGGTGAAAATGGCAATAGTCTTTGATTTGGAGATAACGCCTGTCAGTTTCCTAAGCGCTTGGGACATGAGTCTTGCTTGAACTCCCATCATGGAATCGCCCATTTCTCCTTCTATTTCGGCTCTGGGCACTAATGCGGCAACAGAATCGATAACAATAACATCGATAGCACCTGAGCGAATTAGGGTTTCAGTAATCTCCAGAGCTTGCTCGCCAGTATCGGGTTGGGATATTAAAAGATCATCTAAATTAACTCCTACTTTTTGAGCCCATACCGGATCTAGGGCATGTTCGGCATCAATTAGGGCTGCTTGGCCACCATTTTTTTGGGCTTGCGCGATAACAGATAGGGTTAGAGTTGTTTTACCAGAGGCTTCGGGACCAAATATTTCGACGATTCGACCGCGGGGAAGACCACCGACCCCTAGGGCAAGATCAACAGGGATGCAGCCCGTGGGGATAACGTCGACTTCGAACTTGTCAACTTGTTCGCCCATCTTCATGATGGAGCCTTTACCGTATGCTTTTTCTATTTGGGAAATTGCGGTAATGATTGCTTGTTTTTTGGCGTCAGTTGTCATTTAAATCACACGAGGGTCTTGAGGCAGAGTTTAAATCCAGACCTATTTTTACAACAGATTATTTTAAATTACAAGTACCTAATATTGAAAGGTGTTTTGGGAGTTCCAGATATTATTTCGGCTTGGTCCTTTACTACAATGATTTAAATCATTGTAGCGAATCGGCTTTTAATAGCTCTTATTAAAAAGCCGAAACGTATTAATGTCAATGCCTACATGCAATAAGGTAGTCCGACAGATAATTAAACATTTTAAATTAACATTGTCAATCGGGAATTATTGAAATATAATTTTAAGATTACGGGGTGTAGTATAGTGGTAGTACATACGCATGGGGTGCGTATAGCCTCGGTTCGATTCCGAGCACCCCGACTAGAGGTACTTTCATGCAGTTTCAGCATGGCTGCAAATGCTGGTTTGAGCTGATAGGACAGCACTTTCTCCTCATCAACAACGAGGTTCAAGAAAATTATTCTAACAATTATATCTTTTTGAATTGAGCTTCCCGATTTGACTTTCGTAGCAGCGTTTTTACACAGGTTCAAGAACTGCTCAAGTGATAGTCTATCCTTCTCTGGATCGGTGAGTTTTTCTTTGAGTTTTGCCAATTCTTCTTCTAATTCATCCTTCTGGGCTGATTCTTCGTCTATTTTGGCTTCGTTGATCTCCTTCGCTCTGCCTTCCAGTTTCATATCCACGAGCCCAATACTTCGACTTTTAACATTCTCATCTAAGACTGTGATTGAGCCTTGCAAACTCCTTCTCTGAGTTTTAAGAGCAATACGAACCTCACCAGAGAGTTTGTCTAACCTATCGTAATATCGTTTGTAATCTGCCTCGGTGAGCTTAAATTTTGTGGAAAAGAAGTCGTAAAGAAAACTGAGTATAACTTTACCTCTAATACTCTTTTTGATTCTTGTACACTCGGCATTGTCGCAACGGTAATACAAAAGTTTCTTACCAGTACGGCTGGTACTTGGCCCCACAACCATATTGTGCTGGCAGTAGGCGCAGCGCACGATTGCTTTAAAGGGGTAAAAGTTCAAATCTGCGCCTTGTGTTGTAAGGTGTCAACCTTCTTCTGGAAAGTAGCTGCACTTGGTTATATTCATCTTCAGTAACAGCTGGCTGGAAATCTGAATCAAGTTCCCGCAAATCAACTGTCTGGTTTGCCTGCACCAAAACGCCATAATAAAAAGAATCTCTGAAGACATCGGATAGTATTTTCGGACTCATTTTGATAATTCGTTTGTCCTTCTTAATGACTCTGCTATAGCCTTGCTTGTTCATGTAATCAGAAATTACTTCAAGTGACTCGCCCTGAAGCCTCATTTGCCACGCTTCACAGATCAATTCAAAACTCTTGCCATCTGGCCTGAAAGTACCGCCGTCATTGAGGTAGCCGTGTTTGGGCGTGGGTGTTTTGCCTTCTTGGAAACGACTCCGAACGCCTCTTGACACTTTCACACTCAGATCGTCACTATATTGCTTGCTTAACACGAAATTCATTCCGAGCAGCATTAGGCCGTTTGGATCACGGGTAAAAAAATGGGTTTTGAATTTGAGGTCTTTGATTACACCCTGATCTATGAGGTCAATGATTTCACCACCTTCAAGCATGTTTCGGCTGAGCCTATCAGGATGCCAGCTCAATATGCCGTCGTAAACTTTACGTTTTATATCGTTTATCATTTGCCTAAAAACAGGTCTTTGGTTCGGCTCCTTGGCTGATTTAGTCTCTTTAAGAACTTTTACAACACGGAGGCCTAAATCGGTGGCCATCTTCTGGCAATCCTTGATCTGGTCGGGGATGCTTCGGACCTGCCTAGTTTCATCAGTGGTACTTTTTCTAGCGTACAGGGCGTATCGAACTTTGGTAATATCAATCTCGTCAGAAGCATTTATCGCAGTTGCTTGAAATGTTTGATCACGTGCTGGTCTTCGTATATGGGGCATTTCTTAAGAAGTCAAGCTTGACTTGACCATAAACATTATATATTATCATGGTAAGACATGAAAGTATTAAAACTCGCCAGTAACCTCTACGCATACGCCCGTATCTATCTAGGTGGTTGTCCATTCTGCGGTAAATTTACCACCGATAAAAGGTATCGCAGAGAGGTAAGACGTCCAATCTGTTATGTTTATAGAAGTTCTCAGACAAGCGTAACAATGCAGTGCAAGAACTGTCATTTGAGGTTTACGGTAACTTGGAATGCTGTAGCAGAAATGATCAAAAATCTAAAAGAAAAAGATGGAAATAGAAATCATAATAATTCTGCAGTTTATGACAACATAATAGAGATTATTAGATTATCAACCTCGACAACCTCC
>MFBO01000030.1:21215-21378 GCA_001774995.1 Candidatus Curtissbacteria bacterium RIFCSPLOWO2_01_FULL_38_11b
TAGACGTAATTGACTCAAAACCTAAGGTAACTCTCCTCCTCTTTGCCTTGCGCCAAAAACTTTGCTCGAAGCTAGAAGGTGGTATCTAATATAGGGGTAAGGTAGTGGTATATGTATAATAAAATGATAATAAAGATATCAAAATGAATCAGTATTAAAAAAA
>MFBO01000031.1:0-777 GCA_001774995.1 Candidatus Curtissbacteria bacterium RIFCSPLOWO2_01_FULL_38_11b
ACGAAATCGTAAAAACTCCACCGAGTGAATTAGAAAAAATTGGTTCACAAAATTAATAAACTGAGAAAAGTATACGAAAAAATTATTTAAGTTTGACGCTCGCACCTGTTGCTAGTTATTCAAGTTATACAAGTTTTGAACCCAAAAAGTTCTGACTTCGGTCGGCTCTTGACGACGACACATACAACATGTATACTTCGTATATATGAACACCGCAGTTGTCAACGTAAAAGTTAATCCGCAAGTAAAAAAAGAGGCGCAAAAAGTCGCAGAAGACTTGGGCCTAAACCTAAGTGTGTTAATTAACGGTTACCTCAAACAATTAATCAGGAATAAGACTGTTGTTTTTAGTTCCCTTGAGGAAGAACCTACTGATTATCTTCTTGAAACCTTACGTCAATCCAGGGAAGATATTAAAGCTGGAAGAGCTATCTCTTTTAAAAACCCCAATGAGGCATTAACTTACATGGATAAAATGATAGCCGATGAACAAAGATCAGCAAAAAGTTGATTATTCTAAAACCTTTGATAAGCAGCTTCGAAAATCTCCACTAAAAATAAAGATAGCCTTCAGAAGAAGATTAGAACTCTTTCTGCAAAACTCCTTTCATCCCATACTAAACAACCATCCTTTAAGTGGAAAACTAGCCGGTTATCGAAGCATCAATATAACGGGTGATTGGAGAGCGATTTATTCAAAAGCAAACAATACCAAGGGGGACACACTAATAGTTTTTGAAATGATTGGTACACATAGCCAATTATACAAAAATTAAT
>MFBO01000031.1:831-18929 GCA_001774995.1 Candidatus Curtissbacteria bacterium RIFCSPLOWO2_01_FULL_38_11b
GGCTTGGTATGTGTATATAGCTAAGGCAAAAACAGACAGATTCTACACAGGGATTACCACAAATATCGAAAGTAGGATTCTTAAACATAACGTGGGAAAGGGGTCAAGGTTCGCGCAAGACCAAGGTCCATTTGAACTGGTGTACTCCTCCGGAGCATTCCCAAACAAATCAAAAGCAAGAAAACGAGAAATTCAAATAAAAGGTTGGTCGAGAGTTAAGAAATTAAAACTAATAAAAGGTGGGTGGTCTTAATGGACGCTACGTACAAGCATTCTGCCTCGATTTTTGGTTACCCAAAGTCGGAGGTCATGACTTTTTCTAAACTTCAGCAGCTACTTGAGGTTCCTGGGGAGCGCTTCTTCGCTGTTTTTCAACTCCGTAGAATTTAACCCTTTCTTTTTTAAATACAAGGTCAATTTCTCCTGTCGGCCCGTTTCTGTGTTTCTGAATATCAAGTTTTACCTCGTCCATATTCTCAGGATCCGGTCTCCACAAAAACATGACCACATCCGCATCTTGTTCTATTGCTCCCGATTCACGAAGATCAGCAAGTTGCGGTTTTTTTGTCCCTCTCTGCTCAACTGCTCTAGAAAGTTGAGAAACGGCGAGGACCGGGATCTTAAGTTCTCTAGCCAAATTCTTAAGACTTTGAGAAATTTCAGAAACTTCCTGAACTCTATTTTCCAAATTCCGACCATGTACTAATTGCAGATAATCAATTATCAAAAGAGAAAGACCACTTTCCACTTGCAAGCGTCTCGCTTTAGTTCTTATCTCCATTAAATTAGCAGCTGGAGTGTCATCGATAAAAAGCGGCGCATCAGCTAAAACTCCCATGGCTTCCTGCAAACGATCAAAATCATCATCATCAAGTTTCCCTGTTTTCAATTTCCATGCATCCACTTCTGCTTGCGAAACCAAGAGCCGATCAACAAGCTCCTCTTTACTCATTTCAAGCGAAAATATCCCCACAGGCAACCCTTCCAAAACAGCAACATGCGCAGCAATATTTAAGGCCAGTGACGTCTTACCTTGACCAGGACGTGAGGCTAAAATTAATAAATTAGAATCTTGCATACCGGCAAGCTTGCTATCTAAATCCCAAAATCCGGTTGCAAGTCCCCTAAGTCCGCTACTTTTTTTATGGATTTCGTCGAGTCTGTCAAAACTTTCAGCTAAGGCATCCTTAAGGGAAATAAAATTTTGCCTCATTTGCTCCTGCGACAAGCCAAATACAGCCTGCTCAGCCTCGTCTAAAAGCTCGCGAACATCAGCTGATTCCTCAAAAGCTGATTGAGAAATTTTAGTACTTGTAGTAATTAGTTTCCGTTTAACATAATGATCTCTGATAATTTGTGCATACTGACTAACATGTGCAGCAGTCGGAACCCCGGATGCCAGTTCTGCTAGATATGCAGTTCCCCCAACTTTATCAAGCCGCCCGTTCTTTTTAAGCTGTGACGTTAAAGTTACTAAATCAATTGGTTCACGTTTTTCATATAATTGAAAAATGGCAGAAATTATGTCTGTGTGCGCTTCTTTATAAAAATGCTCGGGTTTTAAAGTTTGGGCAACAGCTGTAATTGCATCGCTATCAAGTAAAATTGCGCCGATTATCGACCTTTCTGCATCTAGATCCTGGGGAGTAACTTTACCAATTGCTTGATCTTTCGGCATTTTTTGTTTTTCTTATTAAATGTTAATTGCCAGTTGTTTCCCTTCAGCTGCCACCTGTTAGTTGTCAACTGTCATTTGTCAGTTGCTTGCCCGACGCAGCTTTCTTGACCCTCGAAGCTTAAGCGTAGTGGGTAGCAAAGTCGGGTCAGTTGTCTTAATCACCTACTGCATCTCCAAAACAATAATTTCCAGTTCTTCAGGCAATCTTTCCTTGGAAATAGAGAGCTTCGCCTGTGGTTTCGCCTCTTTTCCCATTGCTTTCAAAAAATTATCTACAGGGTCTAAGTTGAACTTTAGACCAGGAATCCTGTAGTGAATCGGAATAACGATTTTTGGTTCAAGTACAGCAATTATGTCGGGTGCTTCTTTATAAGTTATAGTGTATACTCCGCCCACCGGAATCATCACCACATCACAAAGTGAAAGTTGTTCAATTTGATCCTGCGTTAATTTTTTCTGCCCTAAGTCCCCCAAGTGAACAATGTTAACCTCGTCAATCGTTGTTAGATAAATTGTATTTTTACCTCGCTCTGTCCCATTTTTATCGTCATGATAGCTTGCCACACCAACAATGTTAACCCCGGATTTCTCATATTCTCCAGGACCCGAAATTACGAAGGGGAGTTCTCCATCGACACCCCTAACAGCCTCCACGTAATTATGGTCCTGATGCGCGTGAGTCACACAGACAATATTGGCCTCAAGTTTCAAGGGTTTCAAACCTGTAAAAACTGCATCGTAAGGATCAAATACTAAACTAGCATTTTTACCTTTTACTCTTACACACGCTTGTCCGTACCACCAGATATCTACCATCTATCACCTTTCTTAAAGGGGTTTACTCTCCAAAGCCTTCTTGATCCTCGAAGCTCTTTGAGCAAAGTGGATGGCGAAGGAGAGCTTTATGATAATATCATAAGGCCGCGCCGAAGTGTCAACACATGAAACTAATAAATCGAGTTGCAAAAATAATCATCTTTACTATTTTTATATGTGCCATAGGCTATCTCTTATACTGGCTCTGGCAAAGGCAACCAGGGATGCATGCGATTGAAAAACCGTCAGCTAAGATTCAACAGTCTGAACTTGAAGATCAACAAAAAGCCCCTCAGCTCGAACTCAACATCTTACCAGTAGATGGCACAATTGTTTCTGAAAACAAAGTGCAATTTCAAGGTAAAATTAACCCCGACGAATATATTTTAATATATTCAAATTCTTCTCAATATGTTACAAATGCAAAATCTGATGGCAAATTTCAACTAGATGTAGATCTCGAACCGGGTTTAAATATAATTGTTGCGCAAACACTGCAAAAAGATTTGACACAGAATCAATCGACACGAGTTTCAATTTATTCAAAAGAGAAGGATGACCCGCCGGAAATTAACACCCTTCTTTCAGGCAATGTTAAAAATATCTTTGATAATCTTATAACTTTAACAACAACAAATGGTGAAAAAACTTTTCGCCAAAAAAGCTCGACAAAAATAACTTTACCAGAAGATATTAGTATTTCCGCCAAGAAGCAAAATAACCTAAAGGACGAAAGTATTCGCATAGGAGATTACTTAATAGCTCTCGGTACTGTCGAAAACGAAAAAGACTTTAATGCCCTCTTAATCAAACTTATCAGGGAAAATAAGCCTCAAAATACAATCGTGTTTACCTCAAGCCAGTTTCTAACCGGCGTTAAACAAAATCTTTTCTCAGTCAAAAATTTAAAGGATAGCAAAATAATTGAATTTGTTTTGGACAAAAACTCAAAGATTTTAGACGGTAATCAAAAAACTGATATTAAAAATATCATAAAAGACAAAAAGGCAATAGTCTTTTATCAAGACCAAGGTAGCAAAAACCTGGTAACTTCAATTTATTTACTCCCCTAGAAATTCTTCTTCTGGTATTATTAGTTTATGCAAAAAGCACCACCTACCCCTAAAGGCTTTCGCGATATCAACATTAACTTGGCCAAAAAGCGCAGGAAAGTTATCAACGGGATTATCGATGTTTTAGAAAAAAACAGTTTTGAGCCAATCGAAACTCCAACAATTGAGTTTGCAGAAACTCTAAGTGGCAAATATGGTGAGGAAGAAAGGTTAATTTATAAGTTTCAAGATCGCGGTGGCCGTAACTTAGCTCTTCGCTACGATTTAACTGTTCCCTTGGCTCGATATGTTGCAACATATAATCCACCTCTACCCTTTCGTCGCTACCAGATCGGACAGGTTTTTAGAGGCGAAAACCCTCAAGCAGGCAGGTGGCGCGAATTCACACAGCTTGACTTTGACACGGCGGGATCAAAAAATCTGGAAGAAGATGCAAAGGTAATCGCAACAGCCCTAAATGCCTCAAAAGATATTGGATTATCTTCTGCAACCATGCTTATTAATGATCGTCTAAACTTCGAAAAAATACCAATTGATGTCATTCGCGCAATCGATAAACTTCACAAAATCGGCGAAGTTGGTATTAAAGAGGAACTAAGATCAAAAAATATGGCATTTGATGATATTGAAGATCATTTGTTTAAAATTAAAAACGCTAAACCGACAATAAATCTTAAGCAAATATTTGAAAGCTTAAAACAAAAATATTCTTTGAAAGAAGGTGAGGATTTTCTCTTCGACCCAACTTTAGCCCGAGGTCTTAACTACTACACAGGTTCAATTTTTGAAATGAAACCTTCCTCTAACCCTGCTGACTTAACCATCGGATCAGGCGGTCGCTACGATGATCTAATCGGTATGTTTGCTCACCCCGACAAAAGAGGGGCCAGAAAAAACATCCCTGCCGTTGGCTTTTCGTTCGGTATAGATCGAATCGTTGATCTTATCTAGAAGCACGAGAGGTTGTTATAAATAGCCTAAATCTGGTAAAATTCAATCTTAATGAAACCAAATATCCATCCTCAATACTTTGACGAGGCCAAGGTAACTTGTGTCTGCGGAAACGCGTTTACAACAGGAGCAACTGTACCTGAAATTCATGTCGAAGTCTGCAACAATTGCCATCCGTTTTTCACCGGTGAAATGAAGTATGTGGATACTTTGGGCCGGGTAGATAAATTCCAAAAGAAACAGGAAGTTGCCAAAAAACTCAAAGAAACTAAAGTTCAGAAACTTGCCCAAAAAGAAGAAAGGAAAAGACCTGATTCCTTAAAAGACATGTTTGATCTTATCAAAAAACAAGCCTCCTCTTAGCGCTTCGCTTCAAATTCTAAATAGCAAATTCGAAATCCTAAACAAATTTTAATGATCAAATTTTTAAAAGTTTATATTCGCAGCAGAAAACCCCGTCCAGCGGGGATGAATCCACTAAATGCGAATACATACTTTCGAGGGATAAAAGCATAAAAGCTATGATGGTTTTCTGCGCTCATGTAAACTTAAGAACAATACCGAGGGCTTTTAGCCCTCGGAAGTTTATAATTTAAGAATTAGGATTTAGAAATTGTTTAGAAATTAGAAATTAGAAATTAAAAATTTAAAAAATGGACTACTTAAAAAATCAAATATCAAAACTTGACAACAAGATCAAAGACGCACAAAATTTAGCTGCTTCAGACCCTTCTATGGTCGAACTAGTTCAAGATGAAATCAAAAAACTTGAGGAAGAGAAAGCACTTCTCGAAAAATCAGCATACGAAAACAATCGGGGTTCAACCCCGATCGGGGTTGAACCCCCAAATAATGTCATCCTTGAGATCCGTGCAGCAGCCGGTGGCAACGAAGCCGGACTCTTTGCTTCAGATCTTTCTCGTATGTACACAAAATTTGCTGCATCAAGTGACTGGAAAGTTGAAGAACTTGATAGAAGCGAGGGCGGCATCGGCAACATAAAGGAAATTATATATAGAATCAGCGGAAGAAATGTTTGGGATAAACTGCAATTTGAATCTGGTGTCCACAGGGTCCAGCGGGTTCCCAAAACAGAATCATCAGGCCGAATCCACACGTCAACAGCAACAGTTGCCGTTTTGTCAGAAGTTGAGAGTACACAAGTCTCCATAAACCCTACAGATATCGAATTTGAGGCTTTTCGCTCTGGCGGCCACGGTGGTCAAAACGTTAACAAAGTTTCAACTGCTGTTCGCATCAAACACAAACCAACAGGAATTGTTGTCAAAGCTCAAACTGAAAGATCTCAAGCCCAGAACCGCGAAATTGCTATGGAGATTTTGCGAGCAAGACTATATGCAATGGAAGAAGACAAGAAACGATCAACGATACACGATAAACGGTCTACACAAGTAGGTACTGGCGATAGAAGCGAAAAAATCCGCACTTACAACTATCCACAAGATAGAGTTACTGATCACAGAGTAAGTAAGTCCTGGGGTAACTTAGAAGAAATAATGAACGGAAGACTGGAAAAAATCATCGACTCGCTGGCTGCTGCAGCTCCTCATGTATAACATCGCATAAATCCAAGCACGTCTTTCCATACGAAACTGTTTTAATGATTTAAATCATGATATCAACATCAACCCCTGTTATTCTGCAGGATAACAGCATGTAATCTTTTTATTTGTTAGTCACTCGGATGTAAAATATTATTTGTGTTTGAACTTATCGAAACTTATTCCTACTTAGGCCTTTTTGCGATTCTTTTTATCGAAGAGGCTGGGGTTTTCTTACCAATTCCCGGTGATATTTTAATAGCAAGTGTCGCCGCCTTGCCAAGCTCTAACTATTTCTTAACAGTATTGACTGTTATCGGGGCTACTTTAACCGGGTCTACTATTCTTTTTACACTATCTAAAAAATTCGGCCACCACATCATACGTGGTGATAGCCAAGTTAGACTTGGCCATAATCTCTTAGTCAAATACGGTAAATATATAAAAGTTACACCCAAGAAAATTAATAAAATCGAAAAATGGTTTGAAAAATATGGAGGCTTAGCAATTGTTATTGGAAGATTAATTCCCGGTCTTCGCATCGTCACCCCAGTTGTCGCCGGCCTCCTTCGGGTTTCCTACAAAACCTTCTGGCTCTACACAACCCTCGCCGCCCTCATCTGGGTAAATATTTATTTCGTGATTGGAAGGTTTTTCGGAAATATTCTTACTAAGCTTCTAATTAACTAAACAACTAACTTGCTCATTCACTCGGTGCTTCACCCAAAGTTGCCTCAAAATCTAGTGTCTGCCCATCGCGAAAAACTCGAATCTTAACTACATCCCCAACCTTTTTCTTACCAATTACAGAAGCTAATCCCCCATCTTCAAGTGCAATCTTATTACCATCAAACTCGACAATAATATCATCTGTCCGTACGCCTGCTTTTTCTGCTGGTGAAGCATCAACAACCTCAGTTACGTAAGCTCCTTGGGGAACATCGTTCAAAAGTGCCGTCTCACGACTTAGCATTTGGTACTGAACACCCAAAAATGGCTTTGCAGGAAATTTCCCAGTAGCTTTGAAATTGTCCAAAGATTCTTTAACTGTGTTGATAGGAATAGCAAAACCAATATTTTGCGCTCCCTGAGCAATAGCCACGTTAATTCCTATTACTTGCCCAGCAGAATTCATTAAAGGGCCACCAGAATTGCCCGGATTAATGGCCGCATCTGTTTGGATAACGTTATCAAGCCTCTCAACAAAGCCTTCAAAGACCCCACCCGCGTTAATCCCTCGACCAAGACCCGAAATAACCCCTGTTGTTACGGTATTTCTAAATTCTCCTAAAGCAGTTCCTATGGCAATTACAAACTGACCAACCTTCAAATTAGATGAATCTCCAAGCTCGACTGGCTTTAAACCGGCAACATCGATTTTGAGAATCGCAATATCGTTTGAAGGGTCTCGATTGATCTCGCGAACATCATATTCCTTGTTATCTTTGGTAATTACTTTATAAGTAGCATTCGCAACCGAAACAACATGCTTATTTGTAACAATTAAACCGTCTGTGGAAACTATGAAACCTGTGCCGATATCTTGAGGCTCTCCGCCTTGCTGTCCTTGTGTAAACCCCCCAAATGGGCTAAATTGCAAAATCCTTCTTCTTGGAGTATTGGCAGATACAGTTACAACAGAAAGGGAAACTTTATCAACAACATTTATAACTGCGGACTCTTCTTCAACTATTGTCTGCGTTTGGACATTTTTGCTCAAATCATTTGAACTCTGCGGTAATTTACCCAGATACCTTGCAAAAACAACTACTGTAAAAACCCAGAGGGCTACAACCACCAATACCAGCGCAAGTTTTGACAGTCTAAAGTTTTTAAACATGGCTAGATTGCATCGATTGCCTTCTCAAGCTGAGGATCCTTATTTTCTTCCCTGTCACCAGAAGTTAATACTATCACGATATCCGGCTTTATCCCCACACCATGAATCGAATTTCCCTTGGGTGTTAGCCACTTAGCAACCGTTATATGAAGACCGGATCCCCCTGGTAACTCGACTACATCCTGAACAGAACCCTTACCGAAAGTCTGCTCACCAACTATTTTCCCTCTTCGCTCATCCTGAATTGCACCCGCAAAAATTTCTGCAGCAGATGCCGAACCTTCATTTACCAAAACTACTAATGGTACCTTAAGAAGTCTTCCCTTCCCATCCGTTGGCAGTGAACTAACACTGCCATTTGCCGACTCCTGCTTTACAACCGTTCCTCTTATAAAATCTCCAGCTAGATGAATTGCAGATGATAAAAGTCCACCGGGATTATTGCGCATATCAACAATTACTCCATCAACATTCCTGTTAACTACTTCATCTATGGCCACATCCCACTCACTGTCTGTTTTCTCACCAAATCTACTTACACTAATTACAGCTATATCTTTGCCTCCTATATTTTTGTACTCCAAATTGACGGTTTTAACATCAATTTTTGATCTTTCTATCTCTTTTTCAAATGCTTCACTATCTTGCCCTCTTGACAATTGCAATTTTACTTTAGTGCCGGCAGGACCGCGAATAAGTTCGACTGCTTCCGGCAGTGCCATATCAAAAGTATCCTTGTCGTCTATTTTTAAAATTAAATCACGGGCTAAAACTCCTTCTCTTTCGGCAGGTGTATTCCTTAAAGGAGTAATCACAACCAGCCGTTTATCATTATCAAAACCGATTTGAATTCCTACTCCTTCATAAGAACCGGCAATATCACTATTTATAAGTTCATTTTGCTTAGGGTCTAAAAATGCTGTATAAGGGTCGTCAAGTGATCGGACCATTCCCGAAATTGCACCGTATAGGATTTTTTGAGAATCAATGGCGCTTTTATCAAGGTATTTTTCAGGTAAAACTTCAAGGACTTTCCAAAAAAGTGAGAAATCTATATTTTGCGCTTGGGCAAATTGATTACTAACTGTAATTGTGGGTATTAACCCTCTTTTTGTAATTTCAAGTTTCTTTTGTCCAAGGGTAAAACCGATTGCAAAAAAAACGACAGCTACTATTAAAACCTGGATAAAAAAACCGATTAAGGAACCCTTATTTGGAATATCTTTCTTGATTATCTGTGAATTGTCTGGAATCGGAGTATCCTGTAAGGTCTCTTTTTTTGTATATCTATTTTGGGCTAAAGTGAGTTTTTCAGCAGGCATATTTTAATATAATCCTGCCCATATCATGGACAGCTTAAGTCTGCACAAATGGCATCAGTGCTATATATCTTGCCCTTTTAATTCCCCTTGTTACTTGCCTTTGATGGTTAGCACAAATCCCGGATCTGGCTCTTCCAAGTATCTTGCCGCGTTCGGACACGTATTTTTTCAATAAAACAGTGTCTTTGTAATCAACAACAACATCCTGTTCACACAAAGGACACTTCTTCGCTCTTGACAATCTTTTAATAAATTTCGGCATACCTTACTACCTCTAATAATTTTTGACAAAATTTATATCAGAGGAGCCAGGTGCCTGCTGATTTAAACTTTGGCATTGGGGTTATTTGTTAGAATGGCAAATCATCAATATCAACATCGTCATTATCTTCTTTATTTTTGTCATCTTTTGACTTTTCTGTTTGGGCTTTAGCTTTTGAATCACTTATTGTTATTTTTTCTTTTGACTTCTTGTCTTCTTGCTTTACATCACTTGCCTCAGTTTCAACTTTGCTTACACTAGCTGCCGGCGTCGTCTCCTGATCTTTGGGAACTACAATATCGGCAGGACCTTCTCCACTCTCCTCTATTGTGCGTCTGGAATCAAGAATTCGCATATCATCAATAACCACCTCTGTCGTTTGTCGGCTCTGCCCATCCGGTGTTTCCCAGCCCCTGATTTGAAGCCTTCCTTCTACATAAACCTTACGACCCTTTGATAACAGTTGAGAACAAAGCTCGGCCAGTTTATTCCAGGAAACAATTTTGATAAATTCAGTTTCTTCCTTCTTTGTACCATCTGAGGCAACATAGTATCTATTTGTTGCGATTCCGAACGTGCAGACAGCTGCGCCCGAAGGCGTATATCTAAGCTCCGGATCACGTGTCAGATTACCTATCAGCAGTACTTTGTTCAAAGATGCTCTAGATGCCATTATTCCTTTTTACTCTTACCTTTCTTGCTTTTAATACTTTTCTTATTTGCCGTTTTCTTTCCCTTTGATACCTTTGATACCTTCCGTACTTCAGATACCCTTTCCTCCTCTGATTTTACAGTGGACGCCTTCTTAACTGCAACAGTTACCTTTGGTTTTTCTTTTTCTTCATCTTTCTCTTCTTTTGCTGCAACCTTCCTGGACTTTTTACTTGCTTTCACTTTTGGTTTGTGGATTAAAAGATACCTAAGTAAATCCTCTTGTTCTAATCGAAGCTTATCCCAAACCGATTTTATTGACCCACTCTCCGCTTCAAAACTTACCACAAAAAATATTGCATCATTTTGCTTCATTATCGAATAGGCAAGCGGCTTTTTGCCAAGTCTATCAACTGAAATTGCAACCGCATTGGCTTCTTTCAAATTTTTCTCGACACGCGAAAGCAATTGATCCGCTCGATCAACATTTGCAACAAGCATTAGTTCATACATATCTGAGAATAATATCAAACACTAAACTTAAACTCAAGCGAAGCGCAGTCCCCCAAAAATGCTCTTCAAGTTGTGTATGTTTACCTTGAGTGAAATCGAAGGGAATAATACTGAAAAAACTTGAAGTAAGTTTTGTCGGACAACAACCGAATCAAAGACTAAACTTAAACTCTACTACCATACCTTCTTTAATCACTTCGCTTTTACCAATTGTTTTAACAAATCCTTTGGATCTTGCAGCCTGCCACCCGCCTATTTCAACAAATTTATCAAAATCGACCATATCTGCAGCAATGAATCCTCTCTCGAAATCGCTGTGGATTACTCCGGCAGCCGCAGGCGCTAAACTGCCCTTTTTAATAGTCCATGCTCTTACTTCTTTTTCGCCAGCAGTATAAAAACTCACAAGACCCAAAACTTCATAAGCTTTATTAATTACTTTATCTAACCCTGATTCTTCGATTCCCACCTCTTTTAAATACTGCTTTTGATCATTAACTGATAATTCAGCAAGCTCGGCTTCCATCTTTGCACATATCCTAATACCCCCCTGTAAAGGAGACTCCTTGGAAGGGGTATCAGACTGTATCAGATCTTTCTCGTCGCTATTTACTATAACAATCGTTTTCTTAGAAGACAAAAGCTGCAAGTCAGCAATCTTCTCGATCTCCTGGTCTGTCATCTCATCCCTCAACCATTTTCCCTTCTCAACTAAACCCTTTGCTTTATCTAGGTTTTCTTTATCACTACCTATACCTTGCTCCCTAGACCCTAAACGCTTATCTATCGTTTCCAAGTCTTTCAGAAGTAACTCCGTTTTTAAAACCTCCAGATCCTCATTAGGATCCGAGCCTATATTAATGACATTAGGATCCGAAAAGTCACGAACCACAAATACAATTAGGTCTACTTCGCGAATATGAGAAAGGAATTGATTTCCCAAACCCTCTCCTTTGTGTGCTCCTTTGATAAGTCCGGCGATATCCACAAACCGAACGGTTGCCGGCACAATCGGCGGCATCTTTAGTTCACTGTTAACTGTTAACTGTTTACCGATAACCTCGGCAAGCTTCGCGAGTCGACTGTCCGGCACTTCCACTACCCCAACATTGGGTTCAATGGTAGTAAATGGATAATTCGCACTGCCTGCAACTTGCCTCTTGAGGAGCGCATTAAAAAGAGTGCTTTTACCCACGTTTGCCAAACCAACTATCCCGACAGATAGGTTCACACTGGAAGTTTAACAGAATTTACGCAAGTTTTGCCCTGTGGGAAAGAATATTCGCCCAAGTCAAAGCTTTTTCCGCCCAAAAATCTTTGTCATTTTGAATTTGAGCCTCTTTAAGTTTGATGAACTCGGAAAAAAACGTAGTTAGTACAACCTCCAAATCTCTCGAAACTTTCGCACCTTTTAACTGTGAAAGATATTCATCTGTCTGATTTAAAAACAACTTAATCAGATCTTTTTTCTCGGAATAAGAATCAGCTATCCAATCACCTATTCTTGTAAGATTAACTGAGATATCCAAAATAAGGTCCTGAGTTGAGACAGACCTACTCATATCATAAGATTTTTAACGATTTTATCAAATTCTTGCCTTACATCTGCTGACAATATATCACGACTAGGGTTATCTCGATTGGGCCTTATATTAATCATAGAATTATAGTCCGTTTCACCAGTTTTGGCATCCAATCCCCCGCCCCAAAGATCTGCTTGTTTTGACCCGTCTTTTAGTAGTATTTGTTCTGCGTCGAAGTGGCGTTCTCCCCCAGCAGCTAAAATCTTCCTTGAAACATCCACCACAACTTTAATATATAAACCACCAAAATCCTCGGCCACTTTACGAATATCATCACTTGTCGCCTTCTTTTTAAAAACAATGATCACCAAACTTCCTCCTTCTTGACGTGTTCGCTTAAACTGAATCTGATACTTAAAAAGTATATCACCATTTTCTCTACCATTCGCCTAAATTCTAATCCTTTAAGTATTTATCAAAAAATTCAACCGATCTTTGCACAGCTGTTGAAAAATTTTTGGAAAGATTATGGTCATCGCCCTCATAAGTATAAAGTTCAACTTCCTTGCCGACAGCCTTCAGTTGATCCTCAAGTCTCTGGGAAAAAGCCACAGGTACGGAAGGATCTGCAGTTCCGTGATGAAGTTGAACTGGCCCCGAAATATTATCAAGATAAGATGTCGCCGAAATAGATGCCCAAAAAGCTGGGTTTTGATCTGGCGTTCCGAATTGCTCCGTCAATTGTTGTCTCCAGCGCCTGGCTCCACTTGGCAAAGGTGGCGGAGAAAAATTAGACCTTCTCCAATTGTTCAAAAGATCAGGGTAAGAACCAACTACACCGGCCCAGATAACCCCGGCTTTAATATCCTTTGAAACTACCATGTTACGAAGCGTAATGTGCCCTCCCATCGAATGGCCCCACATGCCAATTTTACCCGGATTAACGTCTGTATATTTTTTGATTGAAGAAACAGCATTTAAAACATCTATCGTATAACCGTTTGAGCCGTAAGCGCCTGTTGCCTGCCCTTCTGAATTGCCGTGTCCGCGAAAGTCAGGCTTAAAAACCACATAGCCATTTCTGGCAAACCCGTCCACATATGCAACATATTTTTCGGCAGTTTGATACTGCGACGGCTGTATATAACCATGGTTAAAAACCATAGCAGGAAACCCTCCTTCTGGTTCATCACCATTGGGTACAGTCAAAAGTGCATAGATTTTAAGACCCTCGGATATGTATGAAGCTATATTGCGTTGATAATTTGAGCCAGGTGTTAAAGTTTGCTCAATGGTAATTTGACTTCCGGGATAATCTCCTCGTCTTAAAGCCTCAATTGATAGTAAGTGGGGCTCAGAATCCGCTTCACCCTCATCAAATACCTGCTCAACTCCCCCATCAACAGACTCCTTTTTAAAATTGTCCTTTAAATAATAAAAGGAAATTAAAAAAGCAATAGCTAAAAAGACAGACAGAATTATTTTCCGCATGGGACACAGTTGATAAATTATACTAAAAATAATACATCAAGTTTCAGGCCCTAAAAAGATACGCTTGTCTTAACTTCTGCCCAAACCTTTCAATTGCATAGCGAAGAGTAGTTCTGGGGATATTTTTGTAATTTTCCTTCAAAAATTTCTCCAAAACTCTCTGGTCCTTTTTCCCGACTTCTCTTAGCATCCAGCCTACTGCTTTGTGCAAAAGGTCATGATTGTCAAAAAGCAATAATTTGGCAATTTTCAATGTATCGTCAAATTCGTTATTTTTGATGAAATAGTAAGTAGCAACTATAGCAATTCGTCTTTCCCAAAGATTTTTTGATTTTGCCAGTTTGTAGAGTATCGATTTGGGTTTATCCAAAAGATATGCCCCGACAATTTTTTCGGCGGTTAAATCAACAAGGTCCCAGTTATTAACATATTTCGTATTCTTTAAATAAAAATCAAAGATTTGCTTCTTATTTTTATCATCAGCACTCTGAAACTGGTCAACTAAGTTTAAAAGCGCAACCAGCCTTTCTTCATGAATTTTCGATTTTAAAAGAACTTTAATCTCACTTATTTTCAAATCACCAAACTTTTTGGCCAATTTTCGAGACTGGGGAACAGTTACACCCAAAAACACATCACCTTCACCATATTGTCCTTTCCCCGTTTTGAAAAACCGGCCCAAAATCCTAGCTCTTTTAGAATCAGCTAAAGCTCTAAGCTCTATACGCAATTTGTTTACATCAGTGTTGCTCATTTACAAGTTGGAAAGAATTCTAATGATTTGCTCATTGTTGTATTATTTACAAGTATGTCAAGAAAGGCAATCATCGTATTAATCTTGGTATTGCTAGCAGCGGCCTTTGCATTTGCATTCTCGTTTTTTAAAATTGGCTCCCTTCCCAAAAGGTTAAAAGACATCCCCCAAGCAATACCTCAAAAGGAAAATGTAGAAAGTAACGAGGAAAACAGGGATACTGCACCTATTTGGGAAATCGCCGCAAATTTGGAAGTGCCGTGGGCTCTAGCGTTTTTGCCAGATGGAAGTCTAATTGTCACAGAACGCAAGGGAACAGTCAGATTAATTGATAAGAATGGCAATTTAATTAAAGATCCAGTCGCTACTATTGCTGTCAAACAAATTGCCGAAAGCGGTCTCCATGGTATAACACTTCATCCGGATTTTAATGTAAACCATTTTCTTTATCTTTATTACACCTATTCATCAAACGGCCAGAATACACTAAACAGGGTTTCCAGATTTGTCTTCGAAAATAACACGCTTTCAAATGAAACAGTTATCGTCGACACTATTCCCGGAGCCCAATTTCACGATGGTGGCAGAATAAAGTTTGGTCCGGATAAAAAACTTTATATTACAACCGGCGATGCACTCGAGCCGTCGCTTGCCCAAGACACAAATTCACTGGCAGGAAAGATTTTAAGAGTTAACGATGACGGTTCCCCTGTATCCACTAATCCATTTACAAGCCGTGTCTATTCATATGGTCATCGCAACCCTCAAGGAATTACTTGGGACGATACGGGCAGACTTTGGGAAACAGAACATGGCCAAACCAATACAGATGAACTCAACCGTATCGAGCCTGGAAAAAATTACGGCTGGCCAGTTATTAGAGGTGCCGAGTCACAAAAAGGGCTGGAATCGCCAATTGAGCAGAGTGGCCAAAACACCTGGGCGCCAGCGGGAGCTGCTTACTTAAATGGTTCAATCTTTTTTGCTGGCCTTCGTGGCCAAGCTCTTTTTGAAGCTAAAATAGAAAATGGCAAGGTCGCATTATTAGAACATTTCAAAGGTGAACTTGGCAGGATTCGTGAAGTAATAGTTGGACCCGATGATATGCTCTATATAACAACCAGCAATCGCGACGGCCGGGGGATCCCACTCCCCGGTGATGATAAAATATTAAGAGTTAACCCACAAAAGCTGTGAACTTAGAAACCAAAACTCCTCTTGATTAATTTCTGATTTTTTGCCATACTTTTTAGAATTAATGATAATAAAAAAAATTAAGACAGATAAAAATTTTTACTTTACGATAGCTTTCATCTTCGGCCTTTTAATCTTCACCTATATCGTCTTTCACCTTTCTATCGGTTGGTTCACAATTGTCATGCCAATTTTTGCAGGATTGATTTTCTTGGCTATTTTTTTAGTACCTGAGGAAGAGGAAAAAACAAAAAATAAGAAAGATCTTTAGACCCCTCTATTGTAATGTTGCTTGCGTACATTTTTATTTTTACGATAATTGGTAGCGTCCTTTCGCTTGTCGCCAGCTTCCTTTTAATCTTCAAAAAAACTATAACTGAAAGCTTTTCAAATTATCTGGTTAGTTTTGCAGCAGGTGTTCTGCTCACCTTTGCATTTCTGGATCTCCTGCCAGAAGCCCAAGAAGCCGCAGGCGAACATAATTTTTTAATACCGGCACTTTTAGGGTTTATCGTCTTTTTTTTAACAGAGCGCTACTTAAGGCTTTTTCATCATCATCACGGCCACGGAGAAAAAACCCCGACAGTTCTTGTATTAATCGGCGACGGAGTCCATAACTTTATAGATGGCGTTATCATTACCGCCAGTTTTCTTACAAGCATTCCCTTGGGAATTGCCACTTCTTTAGCTGTTGCAGCCCATGAAATACCCCAGGAAATTGCCGACATGGGAGTTCTTCTTGCAAATGGCCTTTCAAAATCTAAAGCCCTTTTTTATAACTTTCTCTCCGCTCTAACTGCTCTTTTTGGCGCACTTTTAGCTTATTATTTTGCAGAAATAATTGAAGGTAATCTTTATATTTTCTTATCGTTAACCGCGGGTTTTTTTATTTATATCTCTGCAAGCGACTTGATACCAAGCCTTCACGAGCAGAATCTCAAAGATAAAAGCTTACAATATATTCTAGTTTTTTTGCTGGGAGTTGTTTTGGTCTTTGTTTCAAGCTTACTTTTAGAAGCTTGAAGAAATTATCGATAAAATAATTTCCCTTTCTTTTGGTCCGTTAAATTCAATTAACACAACTTTTTGCCATGTCCCTAAAACTAATTTTTTATTTTCAAATGGAATAGTTAAGTCTGTTCCGATTATTGTAGAAGCAATATGATCAGGTGTGTGTTTTGGATCGTGGGGATGTCTGTAATTTAATTTCGGCACTATTTTGCCAATTGCATCTAAAATATCCTCATCTGTTCCGGGATCTAAATCTGCTGTCGTTATTGCCGCTGTAGTATGTGCTAAAAATAAATGACAAATCCCAGATTCTTTTTTTGATTTTGCTAAAACATCATTTACGTAATCAGTGATATTAACAACCTGCCTAACTTTTTTTGTATTAACAGTTATTTTCATTCTTCAAACACTACACTTTTTCACCAGCTAAACACTCTTAAGTCATATAAACTTTTTTAACATTAATGGCAGCCATAACCACAGCCATAGCCGCAGAAACCACAACTCTGGGCCCCTCCACCCGGAGTATCTTCCTGGACAAAAGGCGGATACTCCTTATATTTAGTCACCGGATTTTCATAAGCAATAGAAATTAGGTTAACAAGTGCTTGTTTATCAAAACTTCTGGATTGCACACAAACTAAAAGTGGAGATTCGACTTGTATTATCGCTTCTGCATTTTCTGTACCCGGTATCTCCAATCCTAAAAACGTTTTTCTGAATTTTGTTTTTTTACTAACCACCTCATGCTTATATTTTGGTTGGGTACTAGCAATAAAAATTGTTTGATCTTCCCCGTTTCTTGACAGTTTTAGATCAAAACATTTATCTACAAATATTTGATATCCATGCAAACATTTTCCTCCCCTTTCATGCCACCGATATCCCCACCAAGCATTTTTAACAATCGCTCGTATATTTTGTGGTATTGAGGCAAAATTCAACTCTTCTTGTGAATAATAAGGATATGGTGGATAAATGTCTTCAGTTGAACTCTGCCAATTTTTTAATTTCCATTCATAAAGTTCCTTGAAATCCGGCAATACAGTTTGTGGAGGACTAAAATTAGGATTGTTAATAGATGGCTCTAGTCGACCAAGAAAGAAAATATATTGATCGTAATCTATATGATTAAACATCAATTCACCATTTACATTTTGCGGTTTCATAAATTCGTCAATTACACCCGCCACATCTATTTCTTTTAATTTGAGAATTACCTCTTTAAGTGCGAGTGTTTTTCTAAGATAATCAATTACTTTTTGTCGTGTAATGTTCTCATGAGGCTCTAGATGTTCATGCTCCAAAGAACCAAAAATCCATAGATTATCAAATTTTTCAGAATTTTCACCAGCTAAACGCTCCTGAGTCATAGAATTTTTCTCCTTATTAATGGCACCCATAGCCGCAACCATAGCCACAGCCTCCAAAACTTGCACCTGGTATATAGGCATTAT
>MFBO01000032.1:0-1783 GCA_001774995.1 Candidatus Curtissbacteria bacterium RIFCSPLOWO2_01_FULL_38_11b
GCCAACAATAAATCAACTTGTAAGATACGGTAGAAAATCAAAAGTAAAAGCGGTGCGAGCCACCGCTCTTCGCCGTGCTTTTAATTCACACATTAATCGCTATGTTTCGTATCCTTCTCCACAAAAGCGGGGAGTTTGTATAGTTGTCAAAACAATGACACCCAAAAAGCCTAATTCGGCTTTAAGAAAGGTTGCTCGAGTCAGGCTTTCCAATAAACAGGAAGTTACTGCCTATATTCCAGGAATAGGCCATGAACTCGCAGAACATTCAATAGTTTTAATTCGCGGTGGCAGGGTGCAGGATCTGCCTGGTGTTAAATATCACATTATTCGTGGTAAATATGACACAACAGGCGTAGCCAATAGGAAAAAGGCAAGATCCTTATACGGAACTAAAAAATCAGGGGCAATTACCGGCGCCCAAGCAGCAGCAACAGTTGGTGCAACCGCCGCTGTAGCTAGTCAAACACCACCAGAAGCTACAGCAGAATCTTAGATCAAATTCAAAGTCCAGAATGACAAATCAAAGTTTAAATAATTCTAGAATCAAATGTCGAGTGGAACTCGAGTTCCACAATTTTGAATTTTGCCTTTTGAATTTTAAATTTAACGACCGAAGGAAGTGATATCATGCCAAGATCAGGAAAAATTCAAAGAATAAAAATCAAGCCAGACCCCATCTACCAAAGCCCGATTGTCGCTAAACTTATAAATAAAGTTATGTCCGAAGGCAAAAAAGCTTTGGCTCAAACCATTGTCTATGAATCTTTTAGGCTCATTAAATCACAGGGTAATGACCCTCTAAAAATTTTTGAAAAAGCCCTTGAAAACATTACTCCGAAAACAGAAGTTAGACCAAGACGCGTAGGTGGAGCATCCTATATGGTACCAATGGAAGTAAGAGGCTCGCGCAGGCAGTCGCTTGCTCTTTCTTGGCTTGTTGAATGTGCCAGAAAAAGACCCCTGCCAGAATTTAAAGATCGTCCTAAAAATAAGCCAGTGATGATTGCCAAACTAACACAAGAAATTTTAGAGGCTTCAACTGGTACTGGGAACGCCGTTTCCAAAAAAGAGGAAATGCACCGCATGGCTGAGGCAAATAAAGCTTTCTCGCATTTCCGATGGTGAAGGCTTTGCGAGAGCTGTGCAACTATCAAAATCGCCTGTTTCAATAGTATTCCGTAATTGATAAAAGCCTTTGCACATTTTTAATGGTAGATTAAGGTAATCGCTCGTAAAATAAGCGCTTGTAAAACAAGCGATGCTGATATATAATCCTTCCCTAAATTGTTGAAAAGTTACGAGTTTTCTGTTCTAATTGAATTTAGGTTCAAAAATTTACAATTATGGCACAAACGAGAACACAAAAAATAAAACAACTGCGCGCAAAGCTTCAGGACCTCGAAGAAGTCAAGCTAAAAGACGCATTGGCCACATACGGAGAAGCCTACCAGGACTCCGGCAGTGCCTGGCAGGAGAATGCCGCGTGGGAGCTTGCAGACGAAGAAATTTCCGTACTTCGGGCAATGATTGCCCAAGTTAAAGGTGAGATTCGCGGCCTTGAACACCATACCCCAAACAATACCCAACTACCAGGTCCGCTGGGCAAAAGCGATAAATTAAAATAATTTCCTATCATGGCTGATAAAACCGATAGACTCTACCCGCTCGACCGTATCCGCAACATCGGTATTATTGCCCATATAGACGCCGGCAAAACTACAACCACCGAGCGAATTCTTTTCTACACCGGTAAAACTTATAAACTTGGTAACATTGATGA
>MFBO01000032.1:1849-8674 GCA_001774995.1 Candidatus Curtissbacteria bacterium RIFCSPLOWO2_01_FULL_38_11b
AGTAACCAGTTTCTGGACGGCAAAAAATGGTGGCCCATATGATAATGTCGAAACCCGAATTAATATTATTGATACTCCAGGGCACGTCGACTTTACCGCTGAAGTCGAAAGATCGCTGCGAGTTCTAGACGGCGGAGTCACGGTTCTTGATGCCGAGGAAGGAGTGCAATCTCAATCGGAAACAGTTTGGAGACAGGCAGACAAATACAAGGTTCCCAGAATCTGCTTTATTAATAAAATGGACAAATTAGGAGCGGATTATTTTGCTACACTTAAATCAGTCCGTGATAAATTGAATGCCCCAGCAATTCCCTACAATATCCCAATTGGCAAAGAAAATGATTTTTTAGGTGTTGTTGATCTTTTAACACAAAAAGCATTTCTTTGGGAGAAAGATGTTGAAGGCACTGGAAAAGAATTTAAAACTGTTGATATTCCTGATGATTTGAAAGAGGATGTTAAAAAGTATAGAGGACAGTTGATTGAAAAAATTGCCGAAACTGATGATGCAATATTGGAAAAATATTTAGCTGGTGACAAAATCGAGGTTAATAACCTTAAAAAAGCATTAAGACGCGCCGTTTGCGATTATAAAATCGTTCCAGTCTTGGCAGGATCCTCACTTCGCAACAAAGGCGTTCAGCCGCTTCTTGATGCCATAGTTGAATACTTACCCTCACCTCTGGATATCGAAAAAGTAGAAGGCGTAAATCCCAAATCAGGGGAAAAAGAAGAAAGAAAATTAATTATTGAAGAAGACTTCTGCGGTCTCGCTTTTAAAATTCAGGTAGACCCCCATGTCGGCAAACTAACTTACGTGAGGATCTATTCAGGAACCTTAAAATCGGGAAGTTCTGCTCTTAACGCTACTAAACATGAAAGAGAACGAATTGGCAGGGTTCTTTTAATGCACGCTAATTCCCGAGAAGAAATTCAACAAGCTTATGCCGGGGAAATTGTGGCGATTGTTGGACTCAAAGGTACTGCTACCGGTGATACCCTATGTGATGAGGCAAAGCCGATTATACTCGAGTCAATTTCATTTCCGGACCCTGTCATATCTTTAGCCATTGAACCCGAAACCAAATCTGATCAGGAAAAATTAGGCTATGCTCTGGGCAGACTTGCTGAAGAAGATCCGACTTTCAAAATAAAAGGAGATGTTGAAACCGGTCAAACAATAATCTCTGGTATGGGGGAATTGCATCTGGAAATTTTGGTTGACCGTATGAAGCGTGAATTTTCTGTTAACGCCAAAGTCGGCCATCCTCAAGTTGCTTATCGGGAGACAATCAAAAACCAGGCAACAGGAGAAGGTAAATATATTCGCCAATCAGGTGGCCGCGGTCAATACGGACACTGTTTTCTGCGAGTTGAGCCGCAGCCTAGAGGAGAAGGTTATCAATTTATTTCTCAAATAAAGGGTGGAGCAATTCCTTCTGAATTTATTCCCTCCATTGAAAAAGGAGTCAAAGAAAAAATGGAAACAGGGGTCCTTGCGGGTTATCCGATGGTTGATATAAAAGTAGCCGTTTACGATGGTACTTATCATGATGTCGACTCTTCGGATATCGCCTTCAAAATCGCAGGTTCAATGGCCCTGGAAAATGCCGCTAAGCGCGCAAATTTAGTGCTGCTGGAACCGATTATGAAGGTAGAAGTTACCGTGCCCGAGGAATTTATGGGCGATGTTATCGGCGATTTATCCGCAAAACGTGCCCAAATCCACGGATCCGAACACCGCGGCAATGCTGTTATCATCACTGCTCTTGTCCCCTTATCCGAAATGTCTGGTTACGTGACCACTCTTCGTTCTATGACTCAAGGACGCGGCTCAGTCTACATGGAACCTTCCCACTACGAAGAAGTGCCACAAAATATAGCCGATAAAATAGTAGCAAAGGTTAAAGGGGAGAAACAAGAAAGCTAAACCACCTTCCTAATCCCTAACACCTAAGCCTTTTTAAGTACTTGCATTTTCCCGTCACAATAGTATAAACTATGCACTACAAAAGCTCACTTGAGTGGGTGTTTGGTTTTTGTTATCTTTAGACTAATCTCTAAACTCTAACAAACTAATAAACTAACAAATGGCTGAAGGTAAATTCGAAAGAACAAAACCACACGTTAATATCGGAACCATAGGTCATGTCGACCATGGTAAAACAACGCTGACGGCGGCAATTACCAAGGTTCTTTCTGAAAAAGGTATGGCCAAAGCCAAGGCCTTTGAGGATATTGATAATGCTCCCGAGGAAAAACAGCGCGGAATCACCATTAACATTACTCACGTTGAATATGAAACAGAAAAGCGACATTACGCCCACATCGATGCCCCCGGTCACGCAGACTATATTAAAAACATGATTACAGGCGCAGCCCAAATGGACGGCGCCATTTTAGTAGTTTCCGCGCCAGATGGTCCAATGCCTCAAACCCGAGAACATGTTCTTTTAGCACGCCAGGTCAACGTTCCCGCAATAGTCGTCTTTCTTAACAAAACCGACATGGTTACCGATAAAGAACTTTTGGATCTAGTTGAACTTGAAGTTCGCGAGCTTCTCGACAAATACGAATTTGATGGCAAAAATGCAACTATTATTCGAGGTTCTGCTAAAAAAGCACTAGAAGGTGATGCAGATGCCAAAAAAGCCATAGAAGATTTGATGGCGGCAGTTGATGAAAAGATCCCAACTCCTACCCGAGATCTGGAAAAACCTTTTCTCATGCCAGTAGAAGATATCTTTTCTATTAAAGGTCGAGGAACAGTAGTTACTGGTCGAGTTGAACGAGGTGTTGTTAAAGTCAACGAAGAGATCGAAATTGTAGGAATTAGGCCAACTAAAAAGACAACTGTTACCGGTGTTGAAATGTTTAGAAAGGAACTAGATGAGGGTCAAGCTGGTGACAATATTGGCGTACTGCTTCGAGGAATCGAGAAAGACGATGTTGAGCGCGGTCAGGTTCTTGCTAAAATTGGTACAGCTACCCCACACACCGAATTTGAAGCAGAAGTTTATATTCTGACAAAAGAAGAGGGCGGCCGTCACACACCGTTTTTCACAGGTTATAGACCTCAGTTCTATATCAGAACTACAGACGTAACTGGTGAAGCAACTCTGCCAGAAGGAACCGAAATGGTTATGCCGGGTGACAATATTAAAATGAAAGTTAAATTAATCGCTCCGGTTGCTTTGGAAGAAAGCCTTAGATTTGCAATCCGCGAAGGCGGCCACACAGTTGGCGCCGGCGTGGTTTCAAAGGTTATCGCGTAAAGCGAAATTAACCCCCTAAGGAAAAACTTCGGGGGATTTTTTTTGATAAGATTGCAGATCTAAACTGTAAAAAATTATTGTTCGAGTCTCTCGCGCTAACGCTCGAGATGAACTTTAGTCGAGAACTACAAAAGTATGTCAATAACAAGATTTTACTTCAAGCCTAACCGCTTAGAATTAGAATAGAAAACTTCTCGACTCATTCACATTCGCTCGAAGAATAATTGCGTTAGTCTTTTGTCGTTAGACGAATAAGAAAAGAAGCACATTTAGATGTCGCCTGAATACAAATTACCGGACGAAAAGCTAAACGAGGTAAGAAATTTTCTCATAAAGCAGAGGAGTTTCCGTCGAGTTGCAATTGCGAGCAGTTATAAAGTCGAGATTTTCGTAGCAGAACTTGATGGAGAACCGATTGTCATACTTAACAATGGTATTTTAAAACGACCAAAAGACAGAACAATACGCATGAGTAGGGAAGTAGCTGATATGTTTAGCGAAGCGGGAATACACTTGAGCCTATAAGAAAAATGGAAAAGGCACATTAAAACGGCTTTAGAAATTGCTAATTGCTAATGGCTAAAAGCTAATAGCGAAAAAATTAATAGCACTTTAAATTTTTAATTTACCATCATGCCTAAAGGAAGAATCAGAATAAAACTGAAAGCGTACGATGCGAGGGTTATTGATAGCGCATGCCGTGATATTATCAATACGGCACTTTCAACCGGCGCCAAGATCTCCGGTCCTATCCCTTTGCCAACTAGAATCGAAAAGTATACGGTTTTAACTAGTCCGCATACCGACAAAGACGCTCGCGAGCAGTTTGAAACAAGAATACACAAAAGGCTAATTGATATTATCGAGCCGACAAATAAAACTATTGACAGTCTCACTCATTTAGATTTACCAGCGGGTGTTAACATCGAGTTGAAAATGTAGTTTCAGAAAACTCAGAATACTCAGCAAAGATCAGAAAGTCAGTAAAATCAGTAGATCAGGAAATCGGCAGAATCAGTATAGATCAGAGGATCAGAATCAGAGACACTGATAATCTGATTTACCGACAACACTGATTATCCGATACACTGAGTTACTGGTATACTGACTCACTGAGTTTTCCGAGTATTCTGATCAGATCAACAATTGTTAAGGTGGGATCCCTGAAGACATCTAAGGAATCCTGCTTTTTTGACGCTTAGATAGATGATACATACATTAATTGGTACAAAATCAAATATGTCTGCCATTTTTAACCCGGCCGGAAAAAGAATTCCGGTAACTGCTATCGTGGCAGACTCAAACATTGTTGTAGGATTCAAAGATACAAAAGTTTTAATAGGATTCGGTCGCAGGAAAAAAACCAAAAAAACAGAAAACGCGCAAATTTCTGCAATTGGCTATTCTCCGAGAATTCTTAAGGAGGTATCAACGAAGCCCCCTCAATACCTTCAACAAAATCCCCAACAACCAGAAGACACAGAAAACAAAGTCAAAATAGGAGACAAAATAACCGTTTCTATATTTAATCCGGGTGACAAAGTAAAAGTCAGCGGCATAACAAAAGGACGTGGGTTTGCAGGTGTGGTTAAAAGATGGGGCTTTGCCGGTGGACCTAAAACACATGGCCAATCAGATCGCCATAGAGCCCCTGGTTCAATAGGTGCTGGAACTACTCCTGGCCGGGTGTTTAGAGGCAAAAAAATGGCAGGTCATATGGGTAACTCAAAACTTACAGTTGTTGGACTTGAAATTATAGATGTTGATAAGGATAAAAACACCTTGTTTGTTAAAGGTTCAATACCTGGCCATAAAAACGGTATTTTAATAATTGAAAAAACAGGCAAAGTTAAGAAACCGTCAATGACACAGATAAAAATCAAAGAAGTATCACCCGCTTCGCCCGCCCGCTCCGACTCGGAATCGAGGCGAAGCAAGCAGGTATCAGAAGAAGTAAAAGAAGGGACAAAGGAGACTAAAGAAAATAAATCCTCTGGCTCATCCGGCTCTTCTGTTACATCTGAAACATCCGAGGTTAAAGAGGGAGGGCAAAATGCCAACTAAGAAAACAGGCGTCACAAATAAGCTGAGAAAAAAAGCCTCAGTGCCTTCAGTGGTTGCAAGGAAAGTATCAAAAGTAAGAGAAGTGCGAAAGGTACGAAAGGTACGAAATGTACGAGAAGTATCAAAGGTAACAAAAGTAGCAAAGGTATCAAAGGCTAAAACATTGCCTAAACTTAAGGCAGAACTCTTTGATATTTCAGGTAAAAAACAGGGCACAATTGCACTGCCTTATGAAGTATTCGGGCAAAAAGTTAATAAAAAGTTACTTGCCCAAGCGCTCCATATTTATTTTGTTAACAGATCAAAACATGCAGCTTCTGCCAAAACTAGATCTGAGGTGAGAGGAGGCGGGGCAAAGCCCTGGCGACAAAAGGGAACAGGTAGAGCTAGAGCAGGATCACGTAGATCCCCTCTTTGGGTTGGCGGTGCCAAAGCCCTCGCTCCTAAGCATAGAGAATCTCAGTTAATCTTACCCAAAAAAATGAAAAGGGCAGCTCTTATAAGTGCTCTTTCGTCAAAGGTTGCCGATGGTGCAGTAATAGTTATCACCAATATCGAAAAAATGCCACCAAAAACCAAAATTATTGACAATTTTTTTAAAAAATTAGAGACAAAAGGATCATCACTTTTTATTATTTCTAAAAATGCCCAAAATTCAGGCCAAACAGTTAAATTGGCTGCTCGCAATATTCAAAAAACTTCCGTTGATACTGCAAATAATTTAAATGCGTTTGAAATAATAAAAAACCAAAACATTTTCATGTCCAAAGAGGCTTTACTGGAAATCCCCAGCCATTTTAATCAAGTTGAAAACAATTCAAAAGGAAATAATATATGACGAATTTAAATTTAAGCCTACTTTTAAAAAGGGCTATTCTATCCGAAAAAACACATAAACAGATGGATCAAGGTCTTTATACATTCTTAGTGGATAGACGAGCGACGAAATTTCAAATTGCCCAAGCCGTAGAAAAACAATTTCAAGTGAATGTCCTGCGGGTTAATGTGTTAAAAAAACCACACAAAACAATAAGGATAGCTAAAACAAGAAAAACAATTCAAATAACAGGCGGCAAAAAGGCAACCATTCTTTTAAAAAAAGGAGAACGAATAGAGATTCTCTCACCTAAAACCGCCAAGGAATCAAGGAGTAAGAGTACTAAAGCTGCAAAAGGCCCAAACACCGATCAGGAAGAAAAATCAAAGACTAAGGGAAAGAAAGGCTTGCTAGCAAGAATCAAGAAGTGAGTATGATCAATTTAATATTTAATATTTAATATTCGACTGAAAGGAGAATTTATTATGCCGATAAAAGTCTATAAACCAACTACGCCAGCTCAAAGGTTCAAAACAGGCTTGTCTCATGAAGATATAACTAAAACAAAGCCGGAAAAAACCTTAATTACTAGGATCACTAAAACCGCGGGGAGATCCAATGGGTTAGTAACTGCAAGAGGTCGTGGAGGTGGCCATAAGCGAAATCTAA
>MFBO01000032.1:8726-15253 GCA_001774995.1 Candidatus Curtissbacteria bacterium RIFCSPLOWO2_01_FULL_38_11b
CATTGAGTACGATCCGAATAGATCAGCAAATATTGCACTTCTTCATTACGAAGATGGAGAGAAAAGTTATATTCTGGCCCCCTCAGACATTAGGGTTGGAGATAAAATTACGGCTGGCGAAAAAACGGAAATTAAAGATGGAAATTCTATGCCGCTAAAAAATATGCCGATTGGATCACTTGTCCACAATGTTGAGTTGACTCCTGGAGCTGGCGGACAAATTGCCAGAGGCGCAGGTGCAGCGGCAATTATCGCTGCCCGCGAAGGGAAATGGATTCATTTAAAAATGCCTTCAAAAGAAGTGAGACGTGTCAATGGAAATTGCTATGCGACCCTTGGCCAAATTGGCAATATCGATTGGAAAAATATTAGCTTTGGCAAAGCCGGCAGATCCCGCCATTTTGGAAAGCGTCCTAAAGTACGGGGTGTTGCTCAGGACCCGGGTTCGCATCCGCACGGCGGAGGAGAAGGCAAAAGTGGTATCGGCATGAATCCGAAAACACCGACCGGCAAACCGGCATTCAAAAAAACCAGAAACAAAAATAAGCCTTCAACGAAATTTATCATTCAAAGGAGGAAATAATGTCACGATCGAGTAAAAAAGGTCCTTACATAGATAAAAAATTACTCAAAAAGGTTCAAGTCCAAAAAGAATCTGGTAAAAAGGAGGCAATTAAAACCTGGGCGCGAGCAAGCCAAATAGCGCCGGAATTTGTTAATCATACTTTTGCAGTTCATAATGGCAGGACTTTTATTAATGTTTTTGTTTCCGAGCCAATGGTGGGCCATCGCTTAGGCGAGTTTGCACCAACCAGATTGTTCCGTGGACATGGAAAAATAACAGAGAAATCCACTGCCAAGAAGTAGTTTAGTTTTGAGTGATGAGTCAATTAGTATCTAATCTGCTCATATCAGCAGGTCCCCGCACTGTGGGGCTCCTCTGATATATCAGATTTAGCTTGCTGAAGGCTGATATTACTAACAAACTAATTGACTGTAA
The DNA here is from genome assembly GCA_001774995.1 of Candidatus Curtissbacteria bacterium RIFCSPLOWO2_01_FULL_38_11b. Taxonomy (GTDB): domain Bacteria; phylum Patescibacteriota; class Microgenomatia; order Curtissbacterales; family GWA2-41-24; genus MFBO01. Next base: position 9,727 of record MFBO01000032.1, read on the forward strand.
TTAAAAGGAGCAATTAATGGAAGTAACAGCAACAGCCAAAAATATCAGAGTTTCGCCTAACAAGGTGAGGCTCGTTGTCGACCAAATCAAAAAGATGCAGCCCAACGATGCGCTGCGAATACTTGATTTTGTGCAAAAATCTGCTTCACTTCCTTTAAAAAAAGTAATCGCTTCGGCGATTGCCAACGCAAAAAATAATCACAATTTAAAAGAAGAAAATCTCACATTTACCGAAATTCAGGTTGGCTTGGGACAAGTTTTTAAAAGATACAGACCAATTTCACGAGGTCGCGCTCATTCAATTTTGAAGCGGACAAGCAACATAAGGGTTGTGCTTGAAGCAAAGGAAGATAAGACTAATACGCCTAATAAGTCCGATGTGTCAGATAAGAAAGAACCTAAAGGAGGCTACAGTGGGGCAAAAAGTTAACCCAATCGGTTTTCGACTAGGAAATGTATATACCTGGAGCTCACGCTGGTTTGCCAAAAAAGGCGATTATAGCACAAACCTTTTGGAAGATTACAAGATTCGACAGTATTTAATGAAAAACCTGAAAGCTGCAGGAATCTCGAAAGTCGAAATAGAAAGATTTTTCGACAAAAGAACGATTACTATTCATGTTTCCCGTCCTGGTGTAGCCATCGGACGTGGCGGAGGGGAACAGCAGAAACTAAAAGAGACACTTGCAAAAAAATTAAAGATTACAGATATTGCGAAACTTGAAATTAAATTTGAAGAAGTTAAAATTCCAGATCTAGATGCTTACCTGGTAGCCGTAAGCATTGCGGACCAACTGGAGAGAAGATTTCCATTTAGGAGGGTAATTAATCAAGCTTTGGAGCGAATCAGAAGATCCGGAGCAAAAGGCGCTAGAGTTGCAGTCGCTGGCAGGCTGGGCGGGACAGAAATTGCTAGACGGGAATCAGTCAAATATGGGGCAATTCCATTGCACACAATAAGAGCCAGAATCGATTTTGCCAAAGTAGACGCTAAAGTTCCAAAATCTGGAATAGTTGGCATAAAAATCTGGATATTTAAAGGTGAATCATGATGGAAATTTCAAATAATTACAAATTCCTCCGGAGGAGTTAATATGTTAGCACCTAAACGAGCTAAATACAGAAAACAATTTAGAAACAGGATGAAAGGTCTTGCCTCAAAAGGCAGCTTTGTGTCATTTGGCACAATTGCCATTAAAAGCCAGGAAGCTGGTTGGATTAGCGCAAGACAAATTGAAGCTGCTCGCAGAGCTATGACTCACTATACAAAAAGAGGCGGCAGAATTTGGATAAGGATTTTCCCGGATAAACCTGTTACCAAAAAACCGGCAGAAACTCGAATGGGTTCCGGTAAAGGAGAGGTTGATCATTTTGTTGCGGTAGTTAAGCCTGGAACTGTTCTTTTTGAAATGGGGTCAGTCGAAGAGAAAGTAGCGCGTGAAGCACTAAGACTTGCAGCTCACAAATTGCCACTTAAAACAAAAGTGATTACCAGATAATCTTAAATATTAAAAAATGAAGAAAAAACAACTTAGCGAATTAATAACAAAAAATACCCAAGATCTTATAAGTAAAGTGGCAGAACTTGAAAAAGTAATTGTCGTCGAGCGATTTGATCTTAATATGGGCAAAGCTAAAAATGTCCATAGCATCAAAAACAGAAAGAGAGATATTGCCCGAATAAAAACTATTCTAAAAATGAAGAAGCTTACTCAAAACGAACCAGTAGATAATAAAGCAGAAAATAAGTAATCGTATGACACAAGTTAAGGTAGGAAAAGTAGTCTCAACAAAAATGCAAAAAACTATAGTAGTAGAGGTTGAAATGCGCAAAAAACACCCTCTTTACAAAAAGATTATTAAAAAATCCAAAAAAATTAAAGTCCATGATGAGCTAGGAGCAAAAATGCAACAAAAAGTTAAAATACGCGAAACAAAGCCTATTTCTAAAAATGTCCATTTTAAGACTGTGGAGGTTATTAGTTAATGCTCACTATACAATCAAATTTAAATGTTGCCGATAACAGTGGGGCTAAAAGTTTGAAAATTATCGGGATTGGAAAAGGCACCAGACGCCGTTTTGTATCACTTGGAGATATTGTAACCTGCGCAGTTCGAGGCGCAGCTGTTGGTGGGCAAGTAAAAGATCACGAAATCGTAAAGGCAATAATCGTTAGAACCAAAAAAGAAAAAAGAAGAGACGATGGCTCTTATATAAGGTTTTCTGATAACGCGGCAGTTGTCATCGACAACGCACAAACTCCCCGCGCAACCAGAATATTCGGTCCTATTGCCATCGAAATAAAAAGAAAAGGATTTCCCAAAATTGCATCATTAGCAAAAGAGGTAATTTAAGATGTTTAAGTTTAAAATCGGCGATCAGGTTCTTATAACAGCCGGCAAGGATAAAGGTAAAAAAAGTAAAATTGAAAAAATTCTGCCGCACGAAAACAAACTTGTTATTGCAGGTGTTAATGTTTATAAAAGACACCGCAGGGCAACTAGAAATCAGGCTGCAGGAACCTATGAAGTTACTAGACCGATAAGTGTTGCAAATATTGCAATAATTTGCCCAAAATGCACAAATCCAACACGGATTGGGTTTATTCTGAACGAGAAATCCCCGGCATTTAGACCGGGGAAATCTATAAAAAACGGAAAATCCCTACCCGCCGGCTCGCTTCGCAAGGCGAGCAAGCAGGGGAAAATAAGAATATGTAAAAAATGTAAAGGGCACATATAACGAGAAAGGAAAGTTAAATGAACAAAATAAGTAAAAAATATTATAAAGACGAAGTATCTCCAAAATTAAAAGAGGAGTTTAAAATTAAAAATGACTTATCTTTACCGTTCTTGGAGAAAATTGTCTTAAATGCCAGCGTCGTTGACAGTTTTTCAGATAAAGCAGTTTTGGAAAAAGTTAAAAACCAAATGGCGGATATTTCCGGACAAATGCCCAAAATTACGCTGGCCAAAAAATCAATTTCTAGTTTTAAATTAAAGCAGAATGACCCAATAGGTGTAATGGTTACCCTAAGAGGTAAAAAGTCATGGAATTTTTTAGAAAGTTTTATTTCGCTAGTTGCCCCTAGAATGAGAGATTTTCGCGGTATGCCAGATGATAAATTCGACGAAAAAGGTAATTATAGCTTTGGCGTAGCAGAGCAGATTCTATTTCCACAAATCGACTACTCTAAAATTGATAAACCGAGAGGTTTGGTAGTTACACTTGTCATCCAAAAAAGTGATAAGCAAAAATCAAAAAGGATGCTTGAGCTTTTAGGTTTGCCTTTCAGAAAAGAAAATATTTAATTAAAGTTTACAAATATGGCAAAAAGAGGATTAATTGTTAAAAACGAAGGAAAACAAAAGTACCAGGTTAGACATCGTAATCGATGTAAACTTTGTGGAAGACCAAGAGGTTATCTGCGAAAATTCGGCATATGTCGAATCTGTTTTCGCGATTTAGTTCACCGTGGCGAAATTCCCGGTGTCAAAAAATCATCATGGTAACGAGTAATTTGAAATTTTAAATTTAAAATTTAAAATTAATTCGACCGAAGGGAGAATTTTAAGTGGATCCAATTGCCGACATGCTAACAATAATAAGAAACGGTTATATGGCCAAAAAACCGGCGGTTTCTATTCCTTTTTCAAAATTCAAATTAGAAGTTGTTAAAATTCTAGAAAAAGAAGGTTATGTAGGTAAGGTCAATAAAAATAATAACAAGATCGATGTTGATCTTGTTTATGAAAAGCAAAAACCAAAAGTTAACCAGATAAAAAAAGTTTCCAAATTAGGCTTAAGAATATACTCAAAAAGAAAACATTTAAAATCTGTTAAAGGGGGAAGAGGTATATATATTCTTACAACCGCAAAAGGTGTAATGACCGAAAAGGAAGCAAAGAAAAAAAATCTAGGAGGAGAGGTAATATGTCAGGTATGGTAGTCAATTTAAATTTTAAATTTAGCGACTGAAAGGAGCACGTATGTCAAAAATAGGTAAATTACCTGTAGAGTTGCCAGAGAATGTAACTGTCAATATTGTCGACTCCGAGGTTAAAATTTCGGGTCCCAAAGGAGATCTTACATTTATGGTTCGGCCAGAGGTAAAAGTCGAAATGCAGGGGTCAACCATCAAAGTTACAAGAAAAAGTGAAACAAAATTTGCAAAATCGCTGCATGGTTTAACACGGGCTATTGTTGCCAATATGGTCAAAGGTGTAACCGATGGACACAGAAAAGAATTGGAATTAGTTGGTGTAGGGTATCGTGCGTCAAAGCAAGAGGAGAATTTAATACTTAATGTCGGGTTTTCGCATCCGGTTATCATAAAGGGCACAAAAGACATTCAAATTGAAACAAAAGACAATAAAATAATTGTAAGTGGACTAGATAAGGCGCTAGTCGGTGAAACAGCTGCCACTATAAGAAGAATAAGACCACCCGAACCTTACAAAGGAAAAGGTATCAAATATGTGGATGAGGTAATTAGAAGAAAAGCTGGCAAAGCCCTAAAGGGAGCTCAAGCAGCAGCTTAAAAAATGAATAAAAACAAAAGAAGAAAAAAGCGCCATTTTAGAATTAGGAAAAAAGTAGCAGGTACTAAAGAATTACCAAGACTTTCAGTTTTTAGATCGAATAAAAACATCTACGCGCAACTAATTGACGACGAATCGGCAAAAACCATTGCTTCAGCGTCGTCTTTAAAAATCTTAAAGCCAAATGATAAGAAAAAATCAAGATTATCAAAAGCTCAATTAGCAAGCTTAGTTGGAGAAACTTTAGCCGGTCGTGCTCTTAGGAAAAATATAAAAAAAGTAGTTTTTGACCGCAGTGGATATAAATATCACGGAAAAGTAAAATCACTAGCCGTTGGAGCCAGAAAGGGAGGATTAAAGTTTTAAAATGGCCAAAGAAGATAAATTTATAGAAGAAGCAAAAGAATTTGAAGAAAAAGTTGTTCAGGTAAATAGAGTTTCAAAAAAGACTAAAGGAGGTAATAGAATTGGGTTTTCTGTAATTGTCGTTGTTGGCGATAAAAAAGGTAAAGTTGGTGTTGGCCTTGGAAAAGCACGAGATGTCGCATCAGCAATTAAAAAAGGTATAAATCTAGCCAAGAAACATCTAGTTACAGTACCCCTCATAAAGGGCACTATTCCTCACGATATCTATATTAAAAGAGGAGCAGCTAAGGTTTTATTAAAACCCGCTCCGGAAGGTTCCGGAGTAATTGCGGGTGGAGCTGTCAGAGTTGTCGTTGAAGCTGCTGGGATTAGAAACATTTCCAGTAAAGTTTTAGGAACTAAAAATCCTGCATCAAATATCTATGCAACATTAGAAGCGTTAGGAAAAATTACAAAATGAAATTAGAAAATTTACCAAAAGTAAAATCAAAAAGTGCAAAAAGAATTGGTCGAGGCCAAGGATCGGGCAAGGGTAAGACCTCAAAACGAGGTACAAAAGGCCAAAAGGCGAGGAGCAAAGTTTCAATTTTTCATCCTCACTATGAAGGAGGTCAAAGAC
>MFBO01000032.1:15265-17528 GCA_001774995.1 Candidatus Curtissbacteria bacterium RIFCSPLOWO2_01_FULL_38_11b
GATTGCCTTATAGACGCGGCAAAGGCAATGCTAAGATTTCAACCAAGCCACTAATTGTCAAGCTTTCAGCAATCAATCTTATACCAAAAGGTGAAACGGTGAACTTAAATTCACTTATCAAATACAAAATAGTAAATAAAGATGATGCCGAAAAATACGGCGTAAAAATCCTCGGAGACGGTAATTTAACAACGTCTTATAATTTCGAAGTAAAGACTTCCAGGAAAGTAGCCGCAGCAATTGAAAACGTAGGGGGTAAAATAATTAATTCCCAAATACCAAAGCCTTTGAAAAAGAGTACAAATTATAAATAAAAAAGGGCGAAATCGTATATGAAATACCTTCAATTAATTAGCAAAATTTTCCAAAACAAAGATCTCAGAAGAAAGATTTTATTTACAGCATTCATATTTTTTATATTTAGAGTTTTTGCCCAAGTTCCTGTTCCAGGAGTTGATATTGTTTCATTGAAAAGACTTTTTGCCCAGAGTCAGCTACTTTCACTTCTTGATATATTTTCCGGAGGAACACTGGCCAACTTTTCTGTAATGTCGCTTGGTCTTAACCCTTATATTAATGCAAGCATTATAATGCAGCTTTTACAGATGGTATTTCCAAAACTTGAGGAGCTGGCAAAAGAGGGTGAATCTGGGAGAGAGAAGATAAATCAATACACCAGATTCCTTACTGTGCCACTTGCATCAATTCAAGCATTTGGTATTTTTATTCTTTTAAGAAATTCACAGATTGTTGCATCTCCTACGCCATTAACTCTATTTTCGCTTGTAGTATCAATTACCACTGGAACAATACTGTTAATGTGGCTAGGAGAATTGATTACAGAGAAAGGTGTCGGTAACGGAATATCAATGATTATTTTTGCAGGAATTGTGGGTAGATTACCTATTGGTCTTTTTCAACAGGCAGCAGTTTTTGACCCCTCTCAAATTAGAAATATTGTCATTTTTGCAATAATGGCAATTATCGTAATAGTCTCAATTGTCTTTGTGACTGAAGGTAGAAGGCCAATAAAAGTTAACTACTCAAGAAGAGGTACACAAGGTCCTCAGGCGGCTATTGCCAGTTATATTCCCCTGAGAGTAAACCAAGCAGGTGTCATCCCGATTATTTTCGCTGTATCTCTAATTCTTTTGCCAACAACTTTTTCAACATTTTTAGAAACTTCACCAAATGTTTTTATTGCCAACCTTGCCCAAAATATTCAGCGGCTCTTCAATCCTGCAGATATTTTATATAACGTTGTCTATTTCCTATTAGTTATTGTATTCACTTATTTCTATACAACTGTCGCTTTTAATACCAAACAAATATCCGAAATGCTCATGAAACAAGGTGGATTTCTACCCGGTATTCGCCCAGGCTCATCAACAAAATCATATCTTGATTACGTACTTTTAAGAATTACGCTCTTTGGAGCAATTTTTTTGGGTCTTATCGCAATCTTACCATCAATCGGTCAGTCTTTAACGGGAGTTACTACTCTCTTAATTGGTGGTACGGGATTGTTGATAGTCGTTGCTGTAATTTTAGAAACGACTAAACAAATCGAGTCTCAGATTACAATGGGTGATTACGATACGTTGTTTAAAAGGAGAAATCTTGGATGAAGATAATATTTTTAGGAGGTCAGGGATCGGGTAAATCTACCCAGGCAAAACTAATTTCCCGTCATTTAAAGCTTCCCCTAATTGAAATGGGTCAACTAATGAGAAATAAGGCTCGGCAAAACGATCAAGAAGCGGCGCAAGTGAAAGAGGCTCTCAAAAGCGGTCATCTCGTCAAAAATGAAATTGTAATAAGAACCCTCCACGAAAGAATAAAAAAAAACGATTGCAGGCTAGGATATATATTAGACGGGTTTCCTAGAAATAACGCTCAACTTCAAAGCCTCCCCCAGGATATCAATAGAATTTATTACATTAAAATTTCTGACAAAGAGGCTATAAAAAGACTAAAGATTAGAAAGAGAAGTGATGATAGAAAAGAAGCATTAGCCAAACGCTTGGAGATTTACCATAAGGAAACAGAGCCGCTTCTTGATGGCTTTAGAAATAGAGGAATTCTTGATGAAATCGATGGGGAAAGATCAATAGAGGTTATTCATGAAGATGTTTTAAAAAAAGTAGAAAAAATATGAAACAAAAAGGATGATTAAATACCAAAAAACCGCCCATGAGTTAGAAATTATGAAAGCATCCGGCAAAATTGCATCAGAAGCTTTAAAAAAAGTCCTGCAAAACGT
>MFBO01000032.1:17554-17694 GCA_001774995.1 Candidatus Curtissbacteria bacterium RIFCSPLOWO2_01_FULL_38_11b
TTGATTCAATTGCCCAAAGAGAAATCAGATCGCACGGTGCAACCCCGTCTTTTATGACAGTTGATGATTACAAATGGACTATTTGCACAACAGTTAATGAAGAAGTAGTTCACGGAATCCCCGATGGTAGAACCTTAAAA
>MFBO01000032.1:17742-19576 GCA_001774995.1 Candidatus Curtissbacteria bacterium RIFCSPLOWO2_01_FULL_38_11b
GTTTCAGACGAAACAAGAAAATTTCTCAGTGTAGGTAAAAGGACACTTCAAGAAGCGATTAAATGTGCCAAAGCCGCAAATACAATTGGTGATATATCACATACAATCCAAAAAGGCATTGAATTGCAAGGGTATTCTATAGTTGAAAGCCTGACAGGTCACGGAGTTGGTAAAAATCTTCACGAAGATCCGCTCGTGCCCGGAGTTGGTAAAAAAGGACAGGGTATAACGATTACCAATAACATGACTTTGGCCATCGAAGTGATATATGCAAAAGGGTCTCCTGATGTGGTTATGGGCAAAGACGGCTGGACAATATCAACTAAAGATAAGTCGCTTGGCGGACTTTTTGAACAAACGGTAGCCACTGCCAATGATGGCCCTATAGTGTTGACGCCGTATCTATAATTTGAGATAATTCAAAGATTATATTAAACGTTCAGCGATTAATTTAAAAATAGAGATATGAAACCAGGTGTAATTGAAGCAGAAGGAGAAGTAACTGTTGCTCTACCTAATACTATGTTTAGAGTCAAAGTTGCCCAAGGGCAACTGCCTAGCGTCCAAGGGGACACAGAGGTTCTTTGCCATCTATCGGGCAAAATGCGAATTAACTACGTGAGAATACTGCCCGGAGACAGAGTCAAGATAGAAATAACACCATATGATTTACATAAAGGAAGAATTACGTACAGGCTTTAAAAAAATATTGAAAAATAAGGAAAACCGTTAGGTTTGCCCTTAAAGTGCATGAAAGTACAAGCAAGCATCAAAAAAAGATGTGTCAACTGTAAAATCGTCAAAAGGCGAAGCAGGCTTTATGTAACTTGTATAAACCCTCGCCATAAGCAGCGTCAAGGGTAAGTGGAAGTTAAAATGACAAGAATTTCAGGAGTTGATATACCCGGTGAAAAAAGAATAGAATCGTCCTTGCCGTATATTTTTGGGGTAGGTAGGTCACTTGCTCAAAAAATAATAAATGATTGTAATCTGGACCCGGGTAAACGAACTAAAAATTTAACCGAAGAAGAAATTAATGTGCTGCAAAAAACTTTGGAAAAATACAGGATCGAAGGAGATTTAAGAAGGGAAATTCAAAGTAATGTAAAAAGACTGCAAGAAATTGGCTCATATAGAGGATCAAGACACAGTAAGAATCTTCCGGCACGAGGCCAAAGAACCAGAGTTAATGCCCGAACCAAAAGAGGCAAAAGGATAACTATTGGTACAGTCAGAAAAGATGTAGCCGTAAAAATGGGTGATCAAAAAAATATATCTTAAGTTAACAAAATGGAAAAAAAGATAAAAAAATCGACAAAAAAAATTAGCAATAATATCAGTCACGCCAGAGCGTATATTACTGCAACTTTTAACAACACCATTGTCACTTTAACTGACAACTTGGGCAACACACTTGCATGGGGTTCAGCGGGAGCAGCAGGATTTAAAGGCGCCAGAAAATCGACACCTTATGCAGCAACTACGGTAGTTGAGAAAATTGCCAGAAGCGCTAGAGATATAGGTGTTTCAAGTATCGAAATATATTTAAAAGGACCCGGACCAGGAAGAGATAGCTCAATTAGAGCCTTTAAAGCCGCCGGTCTTAATATCAGCATGATTGCAGATGTAACGCCCATACCGCACAACGGACCACGTGCCAACAAAAGGAGACGAACATAATGGCAAGATACACAGGCCCCAAGCATAAATTATGTCGAGCCGAGGGAATCGCACTGTGTGGATTGCCCAAATGCCCTGTGATTAAAAAAAATGCTGCTCCACCAGGGCAGCATGGCCAAAAACGCCGAAGGAAACAATCAGAATATGGTATTCA
>MFBO01000033.1:0-1927 GCA_001774995.1 Candidatus Curtissbacteria bacterium RIFCSPLOWO2_01_FULL_38_11b
TCGACTCACTCCGTTCGCTCATGGCCATGGCCCTGAGTTCACCGAAGGACTATAGCCCTTTCAAAGTGGAGGTCGAATATCCTGAGCGAGATTAATTTAATTAATCGAGTCGAAGGACAATTATCTCAATGTACTACTTCTATATCTTGCGTTGTTCTGATAGTTCTCTTTATTGCGGGATGACATCCAATCTCGAAAAAAGAGTTGGTGAGCACAACTCTAATAGTTCAAAAGGCGCAAAATATTTAAGATCAAAAAAACCAGTAGTCCTAGTTTATTCTGAAACGTTTCCAGATATAAAAACCGCTATGAACAGAGAACTACAAATTAAAAGATGGACAAAGGATAAAAAAGAAGCATTAATTAAAGGAGATGTAGAATTACTTAAAAAACTTTAGCTTACAAGTCTGAGCAAAGTCGAAGACCTCAAAAAACTATACCCAAACTGAACAACCACGGAGCGGGTTCGAACTTCTGCTAAAATTACCCTATGGAATCGCAGAAAAAACCAGATGGTCCAACAATTACTGAAGCCGAAGATGTTGTTAGTCTCTATCGCTTACTTGAGAGTGAAAGTATTGAGGTTTGGCTTGATGGTGGATGGGCAGTAGATGCACTACTTGGAGAGCAAACAAGATCTCATGCGGATGTAGACATTGTTATTCAACAAAAAGATGTTTCAAAATTACGTGAGCTTTTAGAATCTCGAGGTTATAAAGATGTAGAACGAGATGATACGAGCTCTTGGAATTTTGTTTTAGTAGATGACAAGGGTCATGAGGTGGATGTTCATGTAATAGTTTTTGACGAAAATGGAAACGGTCTATACGAACCGTTGGAAAAGGGTGTTATGTTTCCATCAGATTCTCTAATAGGTAAAGGAGAAGTAAATGGACTTGCTGTAAAGTGTATTTCTGCTGAGTATATGGTGAAATTTATTTCACTATGGTTATTTAAGCTTCGTGACAAGGATTTTAAAGATGTGTCAGCTTTATGCGATAAGTTCGGAATTGAGTATCCAGAAGAATACTTAAAAATATCAAAAAAAGCTTGACCAAGAAATTGCAATAATTTACTCAAAACTAGCTCAGGCCTTCGGCTCTGAGGACTTCGGTGGTGAGCTCAGTCGAACCGCTCAGGCTTGAAGAGATATTTAATATTTTTTATCCGGTTTGCGGTTCACTTTCCTTCGATTTCTCTCAGGATAAACTCGCTCAGTATAAACGGAAATCATCCCTCTTACACTAAAGTTTCAGAGGACAAGCAACGACTCCCAGCTTTTTTCTTTGCTTAGGTGAGTCTGATTTGTGCTAAATTTACCTATATATATTTATATTATTTTTGCTAATATTAATTTGTGGCCACAAAACACAATAAAATACAGATTCTGGACAAAAGCGGAAAGGTTGTTAAGACCGGGGCTTTGACTACCAAGACTCCTGCAGTAGATATCGAACCGGAGTTTGAAAAACCTTTAATTTCCGTAACAATAAGTAACCCTTTTAAAAAAATTCTATACTGGCTCGATCAAATAAGAAAACATCAGACAACGACATTTGCTTTTAAACTTTCGATTCCGTTAATTGCCTTGCCGGTATTGGTTTTTGCTGTATTTCAAGTTGGCAGGAATGCAGGCATATCTTTTCAAAAAACTCAAGAATTTCCGGTACCTACGATTCAAGCCTCCCCTGTTGTGCAATCTATTGAAATAAGCAGAGCGGGGACTCTAAAAGTTGCAAGAGGTACCCAAACGCGATATTTATTACAGTTAAGAAACGGTGAAATTGTTAATTTACAAATTCCTGAAAATATAAATCTTGCAAGGTATGCCAATAAGCAAGTTTTGATTACAGGAGTTCAGAATAAAACAACCGGCGTGATAAACGTTGAGGATATTGCGGAAATTGAAGTGTTCAATATTACTCAA
>MFBO01000033.1:1939-10013 GCA_001774995.1 Candidatus Curtissbacteria bacterium RIFCSPLOWO2_01_FULL_38_11b
ACTCCTACTCCTATTAGCAGTCCCCTTCAATCTACATCGTCTGCAAACTAAATGTGGATCTAATTTGTTTTTTGCCCAACTTGATACATTGCTTAATATAATTAGATCATGTCTGGTAAGAAATACTGGTCGGCTGATGTAACTCAGAAAAGTTTTGCTCTTGATCTGGACGAAGGGGTTTTCACCTGGAAAAACCCCAAAAAAATTGCAGCTTCCCTAAAAAGATCCGCTCAAATATCTACTAGACGAAAGGCTCCCCCATTTCAATCTGCAATGAGTATGCTAAATTTTTATATTAATCGGGCCGGTAAAAAGTTAAAACCTGAAAGAAGGAAAGTTTTAGGGGAGGCTAAAGAAGAGTTAAGAAGGATTTTTAATTAACCCCTAAAAGATTAATGTCATTTGAGCTTTATAGTTTTGGCAATTAAATTGGCCATAAGAACATGACCTTCCACCGATGGATGAATACCATCGTTACTACTAATATAAACAGGATTACCGAATTTTCCAATCATCAGCGATTCTTTATAAGCGTTTATTAGAGTTACATTGTCAGATTTTGAAACGGTAATTGGATTTTCCAGTTGCTCGACTATATTGTTAGTTTGCTTTGCAGCTAGATCTTCCGGCCAGTTAATTCCGCCGGGTCCTCTGCCAAAACCGTTATTAAGCGGAGCAATTTCCGCAAGAAGATAAACGTTAGCTGTATATAATTTAGCCTTTGAAACTAATTCTTTGAGTTTGATATAGTGGCGGTTTTTATCGTGGGCAGGGAAAGGATTATAAGCAAAAGAACCAAGAACGATAACATCGGGCTTGATTTGGTCTATTGGATCATAATGACGATTTTGATATTGAAACTCTTTATCCCATCTTGCTAACCCTTGCTCGATATTTTGAGAACCAATACCGTAATTGTAAAATTTGAAAGTAGTTTTCGGATATAACGCTCCAAGCGATTTACTTAAATAATCTAAATTTTCTCCCATTGTATCAATCATTGAATCGCCATAAAGAGCAATGGTATATGTTGTTTTCGAAAGCTTCGGTGAGGGAGTAGGCGATGGTGATATTGCAGGTTGCGGCTGCGATTGCGATTGATTGGAGTTTGAAGTTGAAACAATTTTGCTTTCTTGGGTTTTTTTGCCCAGAATATTTTGGTCGGAAAGAAGGTATGAATAAGCTGCAAGGGAGATTGTGCAAAGAATAGTTATAAAAAGAATAAATTTAGGATTTTTTATGATCCTGGGGAACATTTTTTTGAATTTGAGTCAAGTATGTTTACGAATTAGATACTTGTCAAGAGGGTATTTAAGAAAATGCCAGCCGAGAGGTTTGGATAGGTTATAATCGCTTGTGGTGAGTGTAAAAAGATCTCATTATCGCTTTCTTCGGAAGAAATGGCTCAAAAAGCATAATTTAGCGCGCAAAAAATTACACGAAAAGCATAAAGAGGCTATTGATTGGGTAATTGAAAGATTTCCGGCAAAAGAACAATTAGCCTCAAGTGCAATTGGTACGCTGATGCTTTCAAATTTTATACCAACTGCTACAGTTTTGGGGTCTATTTCACAGGATCCGGTTGAAATTGAAGTTGTTTCCAAAGTTGACAGAACTAATCAGCTTTTGGATGAGCTTAGCCAATCAGTTCCTGATAAAGTGCGACCGTTAAGTGGTGACGAAGAGTTAAAAATTTCGGCAATTCTTTCGAAATATTACGCCATGGATGTGAGAACTGATATTAACGGCTTAAGACTGAACCGCTCTTTTGGAGTTATTGGCGCAGAACAGCACTTGGTTCGGTTTCCAGGCGATACGATGGCAACTCATCTGGATCAAGCTGAAAGGAATAACAAAATAATTTATTCTTCAGGTATGGCGCCAGGACGTGGTGCTTGGGGTTATTTTGCTAAATCAAAAGCTGAATTTACTGATGCTGATCGCGAAAGAGAAAAATGGTACATTGCGGTGCAGACATTTTCAGTACCAAATTATAATCAAAGACTTAGTGACTATCGAGACTTTTTTAAGTGGAGAAAAATGCTGGTAGTTAATCCTAAAGGTGGCCAAGCGTTGGTTGCGGATATTGCGGACAGCGGACCTGCTTTATGGACTGGGAAACATTTAGGCGGATCGCCGGAGGTCATGTACTCTTTGGGCTTTAGTGAAGGATCACGAAAGGGACCTGTTCTTTATTTTTTCATAAATGATGTTGATGATAAAATTCCCTTGGGACCAATTGATGTTGGAAGTTATGAGAACAAATAAATATTTTTACAGTCATTTAGTCGATCTTAGGTCAATTGAGGATGAATTGGCCTCGCTTGATTTAACGAAGCAGGAAAAAAAAGAGCTTTTGGAAATTGCCCACATGAACCTTCACGGGACAATTCTCGATGCAATACTTTCAGAACTTAATGAAAAGGATAAAAGGCATTTTTTGACTCTTGTTGCTAATGGGGAAGATGAAAAAATCTGGGAACATTTAAATGCAAAAGTTGAGAAATTGGAAGAAAAAATAAGAGATGCGTCTGAGCAAATTAAAAAGGAATTGAAAAAAGATATTGCTAAGGTTAAAACCTAACTTTTTAATTTTGCTCCTTTGACATATTTATTTAACCTATCTATGGTTTCTATCTTGCCAAGCTTTTCTAAAGATTCATAAAGTGGTGGTGTGACAGTACTTCCAGAAACTATATTTCTAACTCCGGCAATTAGATCTATTCTATTCACCATATCAAGTTCTGCAACTTGATCTATTAATTTTTTAAGTTCATCTGAAACCCATGAATTAGCCTTTGAAAATGACATTGAAAGGTGTGAGATAGTAACTGCAGATACCCCAACACTAGGTATCTCTTTGGGCTTTTCATAAAAAAAAGCAGCCAACTTTGCATAGTCTGCTAATGTTGCAACTCTGTCTTGAGTTAATGGCGCAACTGCCTGTGTGACAAGTGAATCGTAAGTTGGATAAAATTTGATAATCTTGTTGATATATTCCTGTTCATCTAGCCTTCTAATCCACTGGCCATTGAACCATTTTAATTTTTCAATATTAAAAATCGGGCTGTTTTTGTTGATTCTCTCAATTGAAAACTCTTTGATTAATTCTTCAAGTGAGAAAATTTCCCGATCACCCGAGGGTGCCCATCCAAGCAATGCCAAGTAGTTGGTAATAGCTTCGGGCAGGTAACCATCATCTATATACTCAAGAACAGACTTTGCGCCTTGCCTTTTGGAAAGTTTTTTATGATCGGGTCCTAAAATTACCGGTACATGAATAAAAATGGGCGGCTGCCAACCAAGAGCTTCATATAACATCAGGTGTTTTGGCGTGGATGACAGCCATTCATCTCCGCGCAGAACGTGTGAGATATTCATCTGGGTATCATCAACTACATTTGCAAAGTGGTAAGTTGGAAATTTATCGGATTTTAAAATCACGAAATCTTCAATGACATTGGAGTTAAATTGAACTTTCCCGTGCACACCGTCTAACCAGATGAGGTTTTTTCCTTTTTTTACTTTGAATCGCCAAGCACCTTCGTCTTTATAAACAGCGCCTTTCTTTTTAAGTTCGTTAAGGTATTTATCATAAATATTGAGCCTTTCAGATTGAACGTGATACTCATCCCATTTTAAAGAAAGTGCATTCAAACTTTTTTTAATTTGATTTACAGAATCGGTTTCAAATCTTTTCCTATCCGTATCTTCCATTCTTAATAAAAAATCCCCTTTTTGGGTTTTCGTAAAAAGGAAATTAAAAAGTGCAGTGCGTACACCGCCTATATGTAAAACTCCGGTTGGAGAAGGTGCGTATCTTGTGCGGACTTTTTGCATGGTAAAATTGTATCAGATCGCAGTAATTAAATATCAGATGGCTAATCTTACAAGCACAGTAATTTTTTCTAAAAAGGCACTATTTTTGCTTGGGGCAATTATTGCTTTATTAATAATTATCATTATTTCTTCAAGGTTTATTGGACAATTTGCAGATATCTTTTTCCCGCCTGCACCAATTCCCGCTACTGTAGCATTTGGCAAAATTCCCAAGATCGACTTTTCGGAGGGAATTAAACCAGTTGGTGATATTCACTATACAGTTGAAACCATCTCCGGCAATATCGAAAACCTTGCATCTTCCGCTAAAGTTTTTGAAATCTCCGAACCGATTCCTATATTTGGAAATTTACAAGAGGCTATCGAGCGGGCAAAGGGCGCAGGTTTTAGGGCAGAAACAAGTGAGCTTGGTGGCGGCATTATTAAATTTGTTGACCCTCAAAACAACAGTCGATTGTTAACGATTGAAACTACAAGTCAGTCCACTACACTTGAGAGCCAGTATTTAAATAAGCTAGAAATCGTAACAGCAAAGTTGAGATCTACAAACGATGCCAAAAATACAGCAATAAATTTTTTTGGTAGTTTAAAATTACCACTTAAAGATTTTCCAAGCGAAAAAGTATTTTTAGAAAACTACAAGGTGGAAATGGGGACACTTGTAAAATCTTTAGCTCTTGCTGATACCAACCTGGTTAAAGTAATTTTTACCAGGGAAGACATAGACATGCTGCCTGTTATAAGTGCAGACTTTAATAATCCACCAGTATATGCACTGGCAACAGATAAAGAAGTAGTTGAAGCCAGTTATATTTTCGGCAATATCCAAAAATATAAATTTT
Organism: Candidatus Curtissbacteria bacterium RIFCSPLOWO2_01_FULL_38_11b; assembly: GCA_001774995.1. Classification (GTDB taxonomy): domain Bacteria; phylum Patescibacteriota; class Microgenomatia; order Curtissbacterales; family GWA2-41-24; genus MFBO01. The sequence goes on from MFBO01000033.1 coordinate 6,622, forward strand.
CAACATATCCCCTAAAGGGTACCAAACAAGCATTCGAGGATTTGAAGATGGGACGCGGGGCGCTAAATAAAATGCCTACTAGTAACGTATTCCCTATTCGAGGTGTAATTTTAGGATATTTGGAAACAAAGAAACATCAGCCTTATTTGCAGCCAGTTTATATTTTTATGAGTGATGATGGTTTTATGGCCTATGTAGCTGCCGTTAGCGATTTGTACACTATTGAGAATTAGCCCAACTGAAATTATCAAATGCCCATTCAATTAATTTCTTTGATTCATCGAAACGATTTTTTGACCCTAAAACTACTGTTATTATGGAGTTGCCGTTCCTGGTTGTTTTGGAAACCAGATTTTGGTGAGCACCCTCGGTTTGCCCGGTTTTAATACCTTCAAGCCCGTCAACTTCACCTAATAGTTCGTTGATATTTTGCAAATAATAGGCTTTAGTACCGGATACATCGGTTACAACGGTACTTTTGGTTAAGACAATTTTGGCTAATAGGGGATTTGAAATAGCAACGTTTGCAAGTTTTGCAAGATCGGCAGCTGTTGAATACTGGTAATTATTATCAAACCCGGTAGGATTCATAAAATGGGAACTTGACATGCCCAAATTCTGGGCTTTTTCGTTCATCTTTTTAACAAATTGTTCTTGAGAATCGGAGCAGGCGTTAGCAAGAACAAGGGCAGAGTCGTTGCCAGAATTTATCAATAGTCCATATAGTAAATTTTCAACAGTAACCTTATCACCAACTTGAAGACCCATCTGTGTTCCCTGTTTTTCGATTATGTTAACTGTCAGAACATCTTGAAGAGCACATTTTTCAAGAGCAACAAGTGCTGTCATAAGTTTGGCAATTGAAGCCGGGAAGTGTTTTAAGTGGGGGGTTTTTTCATATAAAGAGGTACCAGTTTTAGCATCAATTACTACTATTGAGTTGGCAGTGTATTCTTGTAATTGGCTGTATGATAATTTTTGAACTGGAGGAGAATTTTTAATAGAGTCGACACCCGCATCAATTTTTTGGGGAAATATTTTATAAATAGGTAGGTTTATTCTTGTTTTCGGTAATAATTGAGAAAATACAAGAAGACTGCTTATTGCCGCGACAGCAAAAATTCTGACAATCATTGTGTTTTGATCTTCAATTCACGCAAAATGTCGCTGTCAATCTTGGCCGGTGCTTCCATTACTGCAGTCTGGCCAGAACCAGAAGTTGGGAAGGCAATAACTTCCCTGATACTTTTCTCCTCTGCTAAAACAGCACAAAGTCTGTCAAGACCGATGGCAATTCCTCCATGAGGAGGTGCTCCAAATTCGTAGGCAGACAGAAGATGGCCAAAATCTCTTTCGATTTTTTTGTTATCAAAGCCCATGATTTTAAAAATTTCCCTTTGAAGATTTGGGTCTGTGATTCTGATACTACCGCTGCCAAGCTCCTCTCCGTTTAAAACAAGATCATACTGATAGGAGGAAATTTTCCCAAGATTCTTTCTATTTTTTAAATCTTTTAAATCTTTTTCTTTGGGGGCAGTAAAAGGGTTATGAGAAAAAGTATAACGATTTTGCTTTTCGTCAAATTCAAAAAGAGGGAAATCTACAACCCAAGCAAATGCAAACTCTTTTTCTTTTTTCTCTTTTTCATTTCTTAAATCAAATTTATCATTCCCGAATTGTTTTATGGCTTCACCATAAGTAAAAACCGGAAAGGGTTTTTTGACAATTTTAAGTTTAAGTTTTTGAGCTAATATTAGCATTAATTCTTCGATAAGACTTGTGATATCCTCACGGGAAACGTAGGCCATTTCAATGTCAATTTGAGTGTGTTCGAATTGGCGATCGGCGCGCATGTCCTCATCACGGAAAGCCCTTGCTATTTGGTAGTATTTTTCAAAATTTGAAAGCATTAAAAGCTGTTTATACTGCTGAGGTGCTTGAGCTAAAGCGTAAAATTTGCCGGGGTTTAAGCGAGAAGGAACTATAAAGTCGCGGGCACCCTCCGGTGTGGTTTTGGATAAATACGGGGTTTCGATTTCTACAAAGTTTTTACTATTTAAAAAATCGCGCACCATAGTTAAAATCTTATGTCTTAAGCGTAAGTTTTTCTGCATGCGCTGGCGCCTTAAATCCAAATAGCGGTATTTAAGGCGATTATCTTCTTCGATATCGTACCCATCACCTTCAGTAGGGATTTTGGGAGTTTTACTTTTAGAGATAACTTTGAGATTTTCGATTTCGATTTCGATTTCACCGGTGGTGATGTTTTTATTTACAAGATTATCTGGTCGCTTTTTGACAGTACCTTCAACTCTAACCACATCTTGAGGGGAAACATTGATTTGACGACGAGTTACCGTTTGCACAACTGCGGTTTCATCAGAAATATCAACAAAAGTCAGCTTGCCGTGATCACGAATGGTTTGGATGCGGCCGGCAATTGTTACCTTTTGGCCAACTTTTTTTAAAGTGTCTACAACGTAAGTTCTTGTCATTTTAACTTCCTAAATTCTAAACTATATTGATTTGACAATCAAAATCAAAGCGTGAAAGATTTATGGTAAAATTTTATGTTAGTTAAAAAATGGAGGTTTTTTGACAAAAGAAACAGATATAGACCCTGATCAAACTACTGGATCTCATGTAGATGCCATGATTTCTGAAGGGGGCCCGGTATTTGCCAGTCAAATAAGTCATGATGCGATTGATGACAAAGCGACTATTGACGAACAAGCTCGGGATCGGAAATTTTTTCGTAGGAAGGTTGAGCGAAATATAAGGCGAGGACAATTTGGATCCAGTGTAAGGAGAGCTATTGACCCCCAGGAACATTCAACGGGTGACTAGGATTTGGCAATTTTAAAGTCTTTAATTTTCATCTGAATTTTGCTGCGACCGTTAAACCGGTCACTGTCTATCGTGTAGACTACGTCAATTAAATAGCCGGGGCGGAGGCGAGATCTTTCTTCACCCATATTAAATCCGATTGCACCAATATTGTCTAGTTGAAGTTTTAAGTGCTTATTATCCTGCCCTACTCCCCGCACGTCCTCAACTAATATTCCTTTGGTTAGAAAAACAGGTTGAGGGTTGGCAATACCATAAGGTTCGAAAGTCTTAATTTGCGAGAGGGTTTTTGAATTGATGTCACTTTTTTCTAGTTCGCACTCAATATTTATTACCCTTTCCAAAAGATCTTCGGTCAATTTCCCTTGCGCGTAAGCATTAATTTTTCGGCTAAAAGTTTCGATGTGGCGCGTTTCAATGGTAAAACCGGCTGCCATCGGGTGACCACCAGCGTCGATTAGATATTCACTCGATGCACGGATTGCATCGACTATATTGAAACCGGGAATGGAACGCGCAGAACCTTTAGAAAATTGCTCGCCACG
>MFBO01000033.1:10021-17222 GCA_001774995.1 Candidatus Curtissbacteria bacterium RIFCSPLOWO2_01_FULL_38_11b
CAACCATTGGTTTGTGGTGTACTTCGACAAGGCGAGAGGCTACAAGACCAATGACCCCTTCATGCCAGCTTTTATGGGAAACTACCCCGACAAGATGCTCCTTAGTTACTAAGTCAACAGCCTGAGTTATGGCGTTTGTTGTTAATTCCTGTCTTTTGGTATTTGTTTTTGAAAGTAGTCTTGCCAGCTCGTCTGCACTTTTAGTGCTTTTTGCACAAATCAAACGCAGGGCATCAAGACCATGTTCGATTCTGCCCATGGCATTGATTCGTGGCGCTAAGATATGACCGATTTCATAAGAGCCAATTTGGTAGTTGATATTAGACTCACTTATTAGGCTTTTTAAGCCAGGCCTTACTGTTGATGCCAAAATTTCAAGACCAAGCTTGACTATTGCTCTGTTAGCACCGGTTAACGGGACAAGGTCTGCAATCGTTGCAATCGCAGCAAGCTCAAGTTTACTTATGAGAATTTTCTTGTAAGACGGTTTAAATTGGGCTACTAAATCAAAGCAGAATCTCCAGGCAACTGCCGCTCCACAGAGTTGGACACTGTGTACCAGCGCATAGGGTTTGGGTAAACTTTTTGGCAAAAGATGGTGGTCGGTTACAATGACATCTATTCCCAGTTTTTGGGCAGCTTCAATTTGCTTAACTGCTGTGACACCGTGATCGACAGTAACAATCAGGCTTACACCACTTGAAGCCAGTTTTTCAATTGACGGGATATAGAAACCGTATCCCTCGTTAATTCTGTGAGGAACGTAAGGTAGTACATCTGCACCCAGATCAAATAGAGTTTCCCACATGATTGCGCTGCCGCAAATACCGTCTGCATCATAATCGGAATAAACTATTACTTTTTCTTTTTTTCCAATAGCCTTAATTATTCTTTGGATCGCCTTTTGAGTATCCGTTAATTTGACATTCAGAATCTGATTTAGGGATGGATTTAAAAAGTCATCAAGCTGTTTTTTAGTAGCAAGTCCCCTGTTTTTTGCCAATACAAAAGATAGCCAATTATTTACTTTTGGGGAATAATTTTTGGTTTTTAGTCTCCAGACATGACTTTGCACAAATTAATTCTATCAGTAAACGTTTTATTTCGCTCTGTTGCACTAAAAACGCGCGAAAAAGATATACTGTTTAATAGTTTATGGAAAAAGCTTTAGTTAAGATTCTGAAATCATTAATAGATGCCGGATTTGAGGTTGCGATTGTTGGCGGGGCGGTGCGGGATATTTTAAGCAAAAATGAAGTATCGGACTGGGATTTAACAACTAATGCCCGCCCAGATGAAATCCTCAAGCTTTTTAGGAACTCTTTTTATAATAATCGTTTCGGGACAGTTGGTATTAAGACTGATGACAAAATTGTTGAAGTAACAACCTATCGTAAAGAATTTAAGTATTCTGATAGCAGACATCCGGATACTGTCGTCTGGGGGAAAACACTTGAGGAGGATTTAGCAAGGCGTGATTTTACAATCAATGCAATAGCAATAAAAATAGGGTTTAGGGGCAAGGGTTCAGGGTCGAGTCAGAATAAACAATTCTATACACTATCCTCTATACCCTATACCCTAACCTTGGTCGATCCCTACAGTGGTCAATCCGATTTGAAGGCGAAGTTGATTAGAACTGTAGGTGATGCCGATTCTCGATTTAGTGAAGACGCATTAAGATTACTTCGAGCTGTGCGGTTTGCAGCAACTTTAGGATTTGAAATTGAAAAGGAAACATGTGCGGCAATAATAAAAAACGCAAAGCTCATTGGTAAGATCTCCGGCGAACGCGTAAGAGACGAGCTTTTTAAGATTATTGACAGTGACAGATCAGCAGATGGCATTTTACTTTTGAAAGAGGTAGGATTGCTTGCCCAAATTTTACCTGAGCTTGACGTATGTTTTGAGGTTCCCCAAAAAAGCCCCAAACGTCATCATATATATGATGTCGGCACTCACTGCGTAATGAGCTTGAAGTATTGTCCTTCGAAAAAGACTATTGTAAGATTTGCCACATTACTTCACGATATTGGTAAAGCAAAGGTTGCTAATATAACAGAGGAAGGAGTACGCACTTTTTATAATCATGATGTTGCCGGTGGAAGACAAGCCTTAGATATTGCAAAACGCTTGAATCTTTCTCGCGCTGATCGGGAAAAAAATTTTAAGCTTGTTCGTTGGCATCAGTTTAGTGTTGGCGAAAATCAGACGGACAAAGCTTTAAGACGGTTTATTCGAAATGTCGGACTTGAAAATGTCGAGGATATGATGGATCTGCGAATCGGGGACCGGCTTGGCGGCGGTCTGCAGCAGCCCCAAAGCTGGAGGCTAAAGCTTTACAGACAAAGATTGAGAGAAGTTTTAAAAAAACCATTTACTGTTGCCGATTTAAAAGTTAACGGTCACGATGTCATGAAGATATTAAATCTTAAACCAGGCCCCAAGATAGGAAAAATTCTAAATGAACTTTTTGAAGAAGTAATGGAAGATAGCAAGAAAAATAATCCAGAATATTTACTCAACAGGCTTCGAGAAATGAAAAAATAATCCTATAGGCTTGACATTTGTTTTAAAAAGTAATTTTATTTATTGCTTTTAAAATCCAACGCAAGCGAATTTATGCCCTTCGACTTCGCTCAGGGTACTTAATTCTTTGACTTGAAAATTAAGGCCAAAGAATTAATACAGTAGCGCTTGCGCGTTGCGGTTGGGCCGTCGTTAAAGACATGGCCAAGGTGAGAACCACAGGTGTTACATAAAATTTCGACTCTTTTTGTGCCAAGACTGTTGTCATCTTCGTATTTAACATTTTTTCCATCAACAAGTCTATCAAAACTTGGCCAGCCGGAATCTGAGTGGAATTTAGCAGTCGAATAAAACAGTGGTGTATCGCAAACAAGACAGTGATACATGCCTTTATCAAAATTATCAGTATACTTGCCGCTAAATGGCGGTTCTGTTCCTTTTAAGAAACAAATATTATATTGTTCGGGAGTCAGTTTCTTTTTTAGATTATCAACGTCCATTCTTTTGCTTTTCATGGCTTTTGTTGGTATCTTGGGCGCCTACTTACAATGTTATTCCAGACTACCAAAAGCGGCGCCGCGTTAAATATGGACGAGTAGGTGCCAGAGATAATCCCGATTAAAAGCGCCAGGACAAAAGTTTTAATGGATGCACCGCCAAATATAAGAAGGGCAACAAGAACAAATACCGCAGTTAGCGATGTGTTTAGGGATCTTGCCAATGTTTCTAAAAGTGAATTATTGATTATCATTTCAAATGTCATCTGAGATTGTTTGTTAAGATTTTCGCGGATTCTGTCAAAAACAACAATTGTATCATGAACTGAGAAACCAATTACGGTCAGTAAAGCAGTAATAAATAATGAATCTATTTCAATATTTAAGATACGACCAAGAATCGCAAAGATTCCTACGACGACTACTACATCATGGACTAGCGCAAAAATTGTACATACACCAAAAGCTAAGGGGGAAGCCGGTTTCGGTACTTTTCGAAAAGCCCATGTAATGTAAAGGACAATAGCAAGAATAGCCATGCCAACAGCAAGCAGGGCTTTTCGGGTAAGTTCTCTGGAAATTAGCGGGCCTACTGTCTCAAGCCTTAAATCTTCTGTTTGACCGTATCGAATTTCAGTCTCTTTTTTGATGTCTTGGATTTTGTTTTCGTCAGTTGTGCGCATTTTTATTAAAATCGAGTTGTCGGAAGTTTTTGCTGCCTGGGAAACATCAGCACCTTCCCCGTTTAAAAACTCTTGGAGTGATTGAGGGGTAAGATTGTTGACACTTTCGAATTTTACTTCCCAAAGTGTACCTCCTGAAAAATCGATTCCAAGATTTAAGCCCCAGGCAGAAAGTGCAAATATGCCCGGGATTATAACTGCGAGAGAAAAGGCAAAAAATAAATTTCTGTATTTAATAAGGTTCATTGTTTTAAATTTTAAATTTTCAATCAAATCCTAATGTTTTAATTTTGAAACATTTAATCATTGAGAATTCAATGAAAATTGATGTAAACAAGGCCTAAAGTCGCAAATTAAGAATTAAAAATTGTCTCAGGTTCTTCTTATCCAAAAAACTCTCAATAAAGTTCTGGTTACTAAAATTGCTGAAAACATCGAAACTAGAATACCGATTGCTAAAGTTAAGGCAAAACCACGAATTGGACCAGTACCGAAATTAAAAAGAATAAAGGTTGTAATAAGTGATGAGACATTGGAATCGCGAATGGATGGCCATGCTCTTTCAAAGCCGGAGAAAAAAGCTTCAAGCTTGGGCTTGCCCCACCGCAGTTCTTCTTTGATTCTTTCAAAAATCAAGATATTGGCATCAACTGCCATACCGATTGAAAGCACAAATCCGGCAATTCCAGCAAGAGTTAGAGTAACGGGAATTAACTTAAAGATAGAAAAGACTATTAACGTGTAGATGAAAAGCGCAAGTACAGCAAAAAGCCCCAGAACCTGATAATAAGCAATCATAAAAACAGCAACAGATGCAATACCGATTATTGTTGCAAGTGTGCTTCGGTTTATCGATTCTTGACCAATGGTTGGGCCTATTCTAGTCTGGCTCTCAATTTTTAAGGGTATGGGAAGAGCCCCGGCATTAAGCTGAATGGTTAATTGTTTTGCTTCTTCTGCCGTAAAATTACCGGTAATTTGGGCATTACCATCGGTTATGATTGCCTGAATTATAGGAGGGGGCCAAGAAATTGGCTCATCATCTAAAAACATGGCCATTGGTTGTTGAAGGTGATTGGTACTTACTTCTTCAAGCTTTTTGGCACCCTCCTGGTTGAACTTTAAGCTAACCACATAACCGGGAGTTTGTGTACTTTGAGTCACCTCACCCGGTTGAGCCTGGGCATGCTCTAAGTCTTTACCTGTTAAACCGGTGCTTTTAAAATGTTCGGGTAAGGCTGATATTGTTGCTTGGGGCGGTGCGTCTTCTTTTAAAACCTTAAATTCCAAATGTGCAGTTTTTCTAACGGTTGATAATGCACTATCAACATCCGAAACGCCAGGTAGCTCTATAATTAACCTGTACTGATCAGCTGTTTTGGCAGTTTGAATTACCGGTTCGGCAACACCAAGAGAATTAATTCTGTTTTCTATAACATTTTTGGCAGATTCAATAGCATCTTGCTGTTTATCTTGCCCGATACCTGTCATATCAGCAGACATTGTCAGCTGAGCGCCTCCTGCCAGATCCAAACCAAGTTTGGGCTCCAAGTCGCGTTTAATTAAGTCAGTGTTTATTTTCGGGTGCCTAATGGATTTATCAAAAATTTGAATTTGAGGAAGATCAATAAAAAGAGCCCAAAGTGTAATTACGATAATAAATAATAGAATTATTCGAGGATTTTTGAACATGGGCAAGATTTTTAAAGTTTAACAAGTTCTTCCTCTTCGCCTATAAGCATTACTCTTGGCTTGGAAAGGATATTTAAAACAAAGGGGTCACGGCGGTTTTTTCTGAAGTTGAACTCCTCATCGGTCATAGGGGTAAAGTTAATTTCTCTGTTTCTTCTTGCTTCCTCTTCTTTGATAATTGAGGAAAGCTCGGGCAGTACTATAGTACCCACTACAAAAAGATCAATATCATTCTGATTATATGGTTTGCCCTTGACAAAGGAACCAGAAAGCATCGCAAAACTGATTTTACCTAACTTGGCTCTGTTTTTAATGATTGCCCCGCCAAGACCAATATTTTTATTGATCATGGAAAGAAACTCTGGCAAAAAAATAAAATCACGCTTAACAGAATAGTATCTGCGGTTAGCACGCCACTCGCTTTGAACAAATCCGGTTTTTTCAAGCCTGGCGAGCTCACGCCTTACAGCATTTATCTCCTCGCCTACTCTTCTTACAATTTCGCGGACATGATAACTTTGGCCGGGTAAACCCAGAAACAGTTCAAAAATTTTTACCCTGACTTTAGAGATTAAAATATCAATTAGCATATCTATGACCTTAACTTTCGTGGGCAAATCTTAAGTTTTAATGCAGGCTAAAAAATAGGCAGATTTAATACTCGACTTCGTTACCAACCGGTATGGTTTGAATCCAGATAAGACCTCTATTAAATTCAATTTCTTTACCATTAGCGTCTGTAAATTTAGTTCGCGAAGTTCGTGCATTTTTAACCCATTTACCAGTTATAGATTTTCCGTCCTGAAAAATCAGGGCATTTCCGCTACCTGTTGTACCATAAAGCAAGTGGCCGTCGGGATAACCGTCGTTAGCGTTTTTTTCTTTCTGGAACTGAACCACAACGTTTTTTGCAGCTAGCTGCTCCTGGGTTGAAGGATCGGTTTGTACTACTTCCTTATGATATCTTGTGTAGGTGTTGGTGTTCTTGTCGTATTTCCAGGTTACTGTGTAATCAGGTTGAGTATCCCAAAAAGGAACAACAATCGGCTTTTGGTCTCCTCTGGATTCGATTGCTGAATCGTCTTTAAATTTCCATTTCACAAAATTTTTATCCCAGCTTTCTCCATTTTCGTCCTGTGCCCCAAATTGTCTCTCCTTGGCAGCATCCCAAAGTTTAGGTGTAGTTGAATGGACGTTATGAGGTGCAAGTTTGTCTGTGCCTCGCCAATATGTTGGAAATCCAATTCCGAACTGATCCATATCTTTTATACCGTAATCTCTGATCTGCCCCAGGGCATCGGCAGGCCCCGGAGTATTTGCTCCGCCTACGTGGGCATATGCTGCGTCATACTCTGAAACCCAATCTAAAAAGTAAGTCCTTGCGCTTCTAACTGGAGCAATATCGCCGGAATCCTGACAGAAGTAAATTGCCAGAAACCTGGTAATTCCGCCTTCTGCAACCGCTTCATAAATAGCATCTGCACGGGAAAGACCTATTGGTGGTCTTGCATTAACATGATTCTCGACCATTACCCCAAGGGGTCTTCTATTTGTCCATTTGTCTTCTCTTGATTTAGTGTATTTAGCGCCGTTTATGGGGCATTCCTTGTCTTTTGTACCTTCCTCATCATTCGAACTAAAATCGGTTAATTTCCCGAATGGCGTGGTTATATCTACCCGACCGTGTAAAACTGTAGTAAAAATCATAAATGATACGCCGGTAGATATTAAATAGAGTACTATTGCACCGAACCCTATTTGTATTTTTTTATTTTTGAAGATTGCAAATTTATTCAACTA
>MFBO01000034.1 GCA_001774995.1 Candidatus Curtissbacteria bacterium RIFCSPLOWO2_01_FULL_38_11b
AACAAAGCTTTTAGCAGAAAAGATAGTTTTGGATTGGGAAAAGAAAAGCGGGGGAATAGCTACGATATTTCGCCCATTTAATATTTATGGACCTGGCAACCTTAAGGGAGTTATATATAATTTTTACAAAAGCTTCAGGGATGATCGCAAAGTTACAATTTACGGTACGGGGGAACAAACCAGGAATTTTCTTTTTATCGACGATGCAGTCGACGCAATACTGCTCGGAATGAAAAAGGACAAAGGAGGAATTTTTAACCTGGCCAGCCCTAAAGACTACTCTATAAAAAAACTTTTACAGGTTATAGAGAGACTACTTAATAGAAAGGTGGAGTTTATATTCGAACCCGTAGAAAAAGATAAGGTCCAAGGGGTAAAATATAGCTTTACCAAGGCGAGAAATATTTTGGGATGGCGAGCTAAAGTTAGTTTAGAAAAAGGATTAAAAAAAACTTTTGAAAGGTATGACACTTACCTATGAGGGTGTTACTTCTTACTCACTTTTATTACACATCTTACGGACCTGTACATGGACCGGCCGATTCTGTAAAAGACTATCTCGCAAGAAATAAAATCCCCTATAGCTATATTGCCCACCCCCTCTATTCCGGGAGGAAATCTTTTTTGGAGATTAATGAAAACGGGAAAATAAAAATCCAGAGTTTTGGAACATATATCAAGCTCCCTCTTATTTTTAAATCTATTAACGAAATTATTCAGACATACCTTTATACAAGAAAGAGAAGTTATGATATCGTAATTGCCGTCGATTCTTTGAATGCTCTCTCTGCACTATATTTAAAGTGGCGGCAAAAGTGCCGGAAAGTTATTTTTTACACGGTCGATTATGCAAATCAAAGGTTTGAAAATCAGCTTTTTAACTACATATATCACACCCTTGATAGATTAGCTCTAAAATACTCCGATTATGTATGGAACGTTTCAAAAAGAATTCTTAAAAAAAGGTTAGAGCTGGGAATCGCCCCCCCCAAAAATTTATATGTTCCTAATACTCCAAGTTTTTCACTGGCCAAAAATCTTCCTTTAGGCCAGGTCGACAGGTTCAAAGTTATGATGGTAGTTGGAAAAACCCACTCTCCAATTTTATCAAGGGTGCTTAGTGCATTCAGAAAAGTGAAAAGGCAACATCCCAAGGTTAAACTTGTTTTGATTGGCCCTCAAGATAGTGGAGATTTGGATAAGAAAATCAAAAACTTAGGGCTTCAAAATAATGTTGAGATACTGGGCCAACTTAAGCACGAAGAACTTCTTGATACCTTATGTAAAGGAGGTATTGGTCTTGCTCTCTACACGCAAGATTTTCCCTGGACTTACTACGGCGACTCTATGAAGGCAAGGGAATATATGGTCTGCGGTCTGCCTGTCGTGATAAGCGATATTGTTTCAACCGCAGAAGATATAAAGGAAAACGAAGCAGGAATTGTAGTTAAACCCAGGACGGCGGATATAGAGCGGGCGATCAAAAAACTTCTCGGAGATAAAAAGCTTTGGGAGAGGCAGAGAAAAAATGCAATTAATACTGCAAAAAAATTTGATCTCGATCTTATTTTGAAAGATGTTTTTGAAGAAGCAACAAAGATAGAAAAACAAATGCAATCTGTTGCGGTCGTTACCCACGGAGATATCAGAGGCCCAGCACATGAGATAAGGGATTACTTAAGGCCGAGAAGTTTAAGTCTTTTGTTTATTTCTCACCCCCTTCTGTTTATCAGGGAAAATTTTGCTCTTTCATCCTTTTATGAGCTATATAACTATGGCGACTTAGTCTCAAAGAAAAATGCTTATCACTGGCAGTTAAGTGAACCGGTATTATACATAAAAGATTTTTTATACTCTATAATTTGGTGTCTAAAAAATTCAAGAAAGATGGATTTGTTTGTAGGAAGCGGTAATTTAAATGCCTTAGCCGGTTTATTGCTTAAAAAAATAGGAAAAGTAGAAAAGGTCGTTTTTTACTGTATAGACTACGTTCCTTACAGGTTTGAGAATAAATCTTTAAACAACCTTTATCATTTTGTTGACAAGGTATGTGCGGAGAAATGCGATACGACATGGAATCTTTCCAAAAGAATGATTTTAGGAAGAGAAAATAAATGGAAGAAAAAATTTCAAAATCAAATTATAGTTCCCCACGGTTTGCATACCAGGAGGGATCTTTCAAATAATGACGTAGGCAACTTCAACAGGTACGAAATAGTTTTTATAGGGACGTTATTGAAAAAGCAGGGAGTTCAATTGATCATCAATTCTATGCCTACACTAGTTAAAAGGTTTCCAAAAGTTAAGTTAAATGTGATTGGCACGGGAGAGTTTAAAGAGAGTTTGGAAAATCGGGCAAAAGCCCTTGGAGTGGAATCTCACGTTACCTTTTCTGGTTATCAGCCCGAGGAAGAACTTGAAAAAATAATGTCAAGTGCTCATATTGCTGTCGCTCCTTATCATGAAAAAAAGGGTAACTTTTCCTACTATGGTGATCCAGGGAAGGTTAAAAGTTATCTGAGCTTGGGCCTTCCTGTTATTATTACAGAAGTGCCAGCCATAGCGTCGGTCTTAGAAAAACACAAATGCGGTTTAGTAATCAGTTACAGCGAGGGTCAGCTAATCAGAGCTTTGGAGAAGTTTTTTTTGGATCTCAAATTTACTTATGAATACAGGAAAAACGCATTAGCTTTTGCTGAAAGGTTTAGTTGGGAAAACGTTTACAGAAGGGCTTTAACTAGAACTATCTAGAGTTGTGAAAGGTACCAGGTAACTGTTTTTTCGAGTCCGTATTCAAATTTAGTTTTTGCTCTAAATCCGAACTCCCTTCTTGCTTTGGAGATATCAAGTCTTCTTCTAGGTTGTCCGTCAGGTTTTGTTTTATCGAATTTTAATTTTCCTCCAAAACCAACGATTTTGGAAATAAGCGAGGCAAGCTTTTCAATAGTAATTTCAGATCCGGATCCTAAATTTACTGGGTCAGAGCTGTTGTATTTTTCACAGGCAAGAAGTATTCCTTTTGCCGCATCTTCGACATAAAGAAATTCCCTTGTTGCTTTACCGCTTCCCCAGACGATAACTTCGTTACTGTTATTCTTCTTTGCTTCAATAAATTTCTTAATTAAGGATGGTATTACATGCGAACTTTTGGGATCAAAATTATCACCTGGTCCATATAAATTAACAAGGACGATATTTATTGAATTAAAACCATACTGTATTCTGTAGGCCATAGATTGAACAATAAGCATTTTTTTTGCAAGGCCGTAAGGGGCATTGGTTTCCTCGGGATAACCTTCCCATAAATTTTTTTCTTTGAATGGAACGGGAGTGAACTTTGGATAAGAGCATACCGTTCCAATACCTATGAATTTTTGGACTCCCGTTTTTTTTGCAGCTCTCAAGGCATTGACGCTCATAAGTAGGTTGTCATCAAATAGTTCGGCAGGGTGTTCTTGATTGTAGCCTATCCCACCAATGTTTGCGGCTAGGTGAATTACGAAATCTGCGCCACTGAAAGCAGATACGCAATCTCTAAAGTTTCTTAAATCAAATTTGGGATACAGTGGTACAGCAATTTTTTTAGGATGGAGCCTTTTTAGGTTTTTAACTAAATGTTTTCCCAGAAAGCCATTCCCACCAGTGACGACAACTTTTTTATCTGTCCAAAAGTTCTTTTTGATTTTTCCTATTCTCATTTGGCTATTATAAAACTTTTTAACCAAGAGCACCATTTGAGAAAGATAATGAAAATGATTAGAATTGGAAGCAGTGAAATTAAACATAAGAAAACTTGATATTAAAAAGGACACAAGGGGATGGTTGGCAGAATTGATATTAGCAAAAGATGTAGGAGGCAAGAAATTTGGACAACTGGGAGTTACTGTAGCTCGCCCCGGACAGATTAAAGGTGGTCATTATCACAGAAGAAAAAGGGAATGGTTTTGCGTAATTCGCGGGACAGGCCTTTTAACGTTTAAAAGCATAAAAACAGGGGAGACGAAAGAACTGGGAATAGGAGAGAACAATATGATTTTAGTAGAAATTCCCAAACTACACTATCACTGGATAAAAAACGTTGGCAAGTCAGATATGTATCTTTTGTTTTATACTAATGAGGTTTTTAATCCCAAAGACACGGATACCTTTAATGAATAAATCTCCTGACTTTAAAATTGCCTTGGCTACCCACTATTATATCTATTCAGCATCTCAGGCACTCCGAGACTTTCTAAGACTAAAAAAAAGTGTGAAACTTTTCTACATTTCTCATCCTTTATATCTTAATGACGTAAAAAATAAGGACAAATCTTTTGCAGAATTTAGCGTTGGCCAAAAAGTTATTAAAAGATTCACGACGAGTAGAAGATTCAACAATATTCTGGCTAGTTCCATTTTTGAGTTCCTTCTTTTAATAGCGTGGATTTTCAAAACGCGGCAAAAATACGATTTATATATAGGAGTTGATAATTTAAATGCCATTCAGGGGTTAATACTTAAAAAGCTCGGGAAAGTAAAAAAAGTTGTTTTTTATACCATAGATTATTTTCCCACTCGCTTTGAAAACAAGTTTTTAAACTGGATTTACCACACCATAGATAGGATATGCGTAGAAAATGCTGACGAAACGTGGAATGTTTCCTCGAAGATGGTTGCCGCAAGGGAAAAAATTTACAGGGTCAGCCAAAAAGCGCGCAATCGTCAGTACGAAGTTCCCATCGGTATTTGGTATAATCACTCCAGGCCGAAAAACTTTGCAAAGATTGACAAGAAAAAGTTGATATTTGTCGGTCACCTACTCCCTTATATGGGAGTAGATTTAGTTATCAAAACTTTGCCAAGGCTTGTTAAAGATTTTAAAGGTGTAAAACTAGAAATTATTGGCGACGGGGAAGAAAGGCAAAATCTTATTAATCTGGCTAAGAAACATGGGGTTGGAGATAAGGTAAAGTTTTATGGTTGGATTCGGGAAAGAAAGCAACTGGAAAAAATCATAAGCGATGGGGCGGTCGGGTTGGCAACTTTTAATACAAAAATATTGGATGAAAAAGTTAAAAATGCGGACCCTGGTAAAATTAAGGACTATATGCAAGTTGGAATGCCTGTTATCACAACAAAAGCGGTCTCGACGGCAGACCGAATAGTAAAAGCAGAAGCCGGCGTATTAATAGACTATGATAGTAACCAGCTGCGTCGTGCGGTTGCTGAATTATTAAAAAACGATGAGGTTCTTAAGAAGTATAGGCAAAACGCACTGGCTTATGTTAAAAGTTTCGACTACCCCGTAATATTCAAGCCCAATATCGAAAGGGCATTAAATTCTAAGTTATGAAAAAAAATATTCAAAAACTAAAAGTTATGACAGTTCTCGGTACAAGGCCCGAGATTATAAGGCTTTCTCGCATTTTGCCAAAACTTGACGAATACACAGATCATATCACCGTTTATACGAATCAAAATTACGATTATGAGTTGAGTAAAATTTTCTTTAAAGAGCTAGGTATAAGGAAACCGAACTATTTACTCTCAACTAAATCAAAAACACTGGCTGGGCAAATTTCCAGAATTCTTGAGCAGGTTGAAGCCGCAATCTTAAAAGAAAAACCGGATGCTTTCCTGGTTTTGGGAGATACCAACTCCGCCCTTTCTGCAATAATCGCCAGGCGCTTGAAAGTAATGATTTTTCATATGGAGGCGGGGAATCGCTGTTTTGATAAAAATGTTCCAGAGGAGACCAATAGAAAGATAGTAGACCATCTAAGCGATGTAAACTTACCCTATACAGAGCACGCCAGAAGGTACTTAATTTTGGAAGGAGTTCATCCTGGCTCAATTTATGTCACAGGCTCTCCTATGGCTGAGGTACTGGAG
>MFBO01000035.1 GCA_001774995.1 Candidatus Curtissbacteria bacterium RIFCSPLOWO2_01_FULL_38_11b
CATTAACTGGGTTCTTCCGTGTGTGACACGCTCGGCTATAAAATCGTCACTTACACTTTTTGTTGTCCTTTTTGTTTCCGGATTTCTTGGATCAACCGTAAACCAATTATTATCTACTGTAAAAACGAACGCTGGAACACTTTCTTTTCCCTCAGCGCCAAATGATAGTATTCCCAGTTTCCAATCACCTCCAGACAAATAGAGCGGAGCTTTACTATTCAAATGATGGGTTTGGAGAGCCGAATGGCCGTAAAATCTCTGCGCTTTTTGGAACCAATCGTTCTCCAGTTTTTGGGCAGTCTGTTCTGAAAAACCAACTCCTTTGAGTGTCTCTCTTACATCAAGAGACCAACCTTGGCGGCTACTACCAGAAAGGTAGGTTTCACCACGGCTTTGCATTGTCTTAGCAAGAACTTCACTTGATGGATCGAGGTCAATATGGACAGATTTCCCTTTAGCAGGATACAATTCAGCCTCATAGTGATTCTCTACTTTTCTTAGTGTTGCAACGACCTCACCAATTTTAGCGATATCAACTACTTCACCTTTCTGCTCCCCTTTAAATCTCTCGCATCAACTCACGTAAAATGACACCATACGATACTTGAAATATCACGTATGGTGGACACTATGCTGTGTTTGTGGACATGCACAGCAGAAGAGAACTAACAAAGATAGTTGCCCGCAGGTATTTTGGGGTAAACAAGAAGGACAAAAGTGTCATTTTGGACGAGTTCTGTTCAAACTGTAGTTATGAGCGCAAATATGCAATCAAGTTACTTAAAAGGACATTTCTGTATGGACCAGAGAAGGCAAGACAAAAACGCAGTAAACCGTCACGATATACGTATATTAAACCAACTATGAAGACACTGTGGGAAGTTTGCGATTATCCGTCCGGAACAAGACTGCATGCGATTCTGCCAATATTGGTTGAGTGCGGGATTGCCTATGGCGAGATCAATCCTAATATGAAACAACAGGCACTGCTTAGGCAGGTCAGCATTGCCACCATTGACCGAATGCTACAATCTGAATTGCGCACAAGGCGCAGGAGAATCAATGGCCAGACCAGGGGCGGTAAGCTCAAGTATGAAATACCCTTTGCTATTGACTCGGGTGCGATAGTTAGTCCCGGAACACTTGAGATTGACTTGGTAGTTCACTGTGGAGAGTCAGCTATGGGCGAGTTTATCAACACTTTAAACTCAACAGATATTGTTACTGGCTGGTATGAGGCTGAGGCTATTATGGGTAAATCCCAGAGGGCAGTCGATGCTGCGCTTGAGCAGATTGAGAAACGACTGCCATTCCCTCTTGCTGGTATTGACTCTGACAACGGCACGGAGTTTATCAACTGGAACCTTAAGCGTTGGGCCCAAAGAAGGCGGATCACATTTACAAGATCGAGGCCTTACAAGAAGAATGACAATGCCCATATTGAACAGAAGAACTTTACACACGTTCGGAAAGTTATTGGCTATATGCGACTAGATACCAAGGAACAATTGGAGATGTTAAATGACCTTTACCGCAATGAACTCAGACTCTATATCAACTTTTTCCAACCATCGCAAAAGCTTGTGAAGAAAGAAAGGGTTGGCAGTAAGATTAAACGTACTTACGATGTGGCTAAAACACCATACCAGAGGGTTGTGGAGAATCCGGACGTTTCCGCTACCCTTAAGAGGAAACTTAAAGCCCAGTACAAACAATTAAACGTATTTGCCTTGAAGAGAACAATTGACAGAAAACTTAAACTTATTGCAGATACTTTGAGGACACCATCATAGTGTCTTAATTATCTGAGTTGACACGGCATTGATTGTAAAGGTTATCCCCTATTAAACACCTAGAATTTTTTATGAATTGATGGAATTAAGTTCGGCAATTTGATCGCGAAGTACAGCTGCTTTTTCGAAGTCCAAAATTCTTGCGGTATCTTTCATTTCGCGAGTTAAGATTTTAATAAGCTTTTTGCTGTCGACAGGCAGCATATTGCCTTCTTTGGCTCTCTGAACTGCAGACTCGATAACTTCGTCTGTATAAGCCCTTTTTTTCTCTTCATAAGTCTTGTCGCGATCGACAAGTTTTTCTCTAATTGGTTTTTCGATTGATGTTGGGGTAATGCCATGCGTAGTGTTATATTCAAGTTGAACTTTACGGCGGCGTTTTACTTCATTGATAGCCCGCTTCATTGAACCGGTTATGACATCTGCATAAAGAATGACGTGTCCCTGCGCGTGGCGTGCCGCTCTGCCCATTGTTTGGATAAGTGATGTTTCAGACCTTAAAAAGCCTTCTTTGTCCGCATCGAGTATTGCAACGAGGGACACTTCAGGTAAGTCTAAACCCTCTCTGAGTAAATTAATACCTACAAGAACATCAAAATTACCCAATCGTAAATCATCTAAAATGTCGGTTCTATCCAAAGTTTGTACTTCAGAGTGTAAATACTGAACCTTAAGTCCCTTTTCTTCTAAGTAGCTGGACAGTTCTTCTGCCATGCGTTTGCTTAAGGTCGTTACTAGAGTTCGCTGGCTATTTTGTGTACGTTTTTCAATCTCAGAAATTAAATCCTCAATTTGTCCTTTTGATTTTCTGATTGATATTTGAGGATCGATAAGACCTGTTGGCCTGACAAGCTGTTCGACTATTTGGTTGCTAATTCCAAGTTCGTATTTTGCAGGAGTTGCAGAAGTGTAAATTACCTGATTTATTTTTCTTGAGAATTCTTCAAATTTTAGGGGCCGATTGTCAAAAGCAGAAGGCAGTCGAAATCCAAAGTCTACTAACATTTGTTTTCTGGCACGGTCTCCGTTGTACATGCCATTTATCTGGGGAATTGTCATGTGGGATTCATCAATTACCAAAAGATAATCTTTGGGAAAATGCTCAATGAGCGAAAATGGTGGTTCCCCGGGATTTCTACCGTCAAAATGGCGGGAATAGTTTTCAATTCCCTTGCAATACCCAAATGTAGAAATCATTTCAAGGTCATAATTTGTTCTCTGTTCAAGTCGATGTGCCTCCAGCTCTTTGCCTTGATTTTTAAGTTCCTTAAGCCTTGATGCCAATTCTTCCTGAATAGATTCAATTGCCCTTGTAGTTGTTTCATCCGACGCAATATAGTGTTTGGCTGGATAAAGCACGGCAAAGCTGATTTCGTCTCGAGTTTCACTCCCGGAGTGTGAAAAATTACCACCAGGCACACTCCGGGAGTGTACTCTGCTGATGGTCTTCCCTGTGATCGGATGAATTACCTCTATTTTTTTAAGAGTTAGATCAGCAAAGTTTAGTCTTATACCGTTATTTTCATAGGAAGGTAAGATTTCAATGTTTTCGCCGCGAATTCTGTAAGTTCCCCTTCTAAAATCCGTATCATTCCTTTCGTATTGGAGTTTTGCAAAAGATTTTAAGAGAATATCTCTTGGAACTTGCAGCCCTGTTTTTAGCTCCAGCCGTGCTTCTTGATACTCTTTGGGTGAGCCAAGGTTGTAAATTGCAGAAACGGAAGCTACAACGATAACATCGTTTCTGGTGGAAAGTGCCGTAGTTGCTGCCAGTCTTAGTCTGTCGATCTCTTCATTTATTTCCGTCTCCTTCTCTATATATGTATCAGTTGCAGGCATATAAGCTTCAGGTTGGTAGTAATCGTAATATGAAACAAAGTAACAAACAGCGTTGTTTGGGAAAAATTCTCTGAATTCCTGATAAAGCTGCGCAGCTAAGGTCTTGTTGTGGGAAATAACAAGCGTCGGCTTTTGGGTTTTTTCAATAACATTGGCGACCGTGAAGGTTTTGCCGGAACCTGTTACCCCTAGTAATGTTTGATGTTTAAAGCCTTTTTTAATACCCTCTGTAAGTTTAGCAATAGCCTGAGATTGATCTCCGGCAGGTTTATAGGAAGAAGTGATAGAAAATTTCATAGAATAATTATTATATCCCGCATGCTTCCTTATTTCTATAATTGTTCAAGAGTACCACGGGTTTTTATCCGTGGGTGAATTGAACAATTACGTACTTGCCGAAGGCGAAGCCTGAGGATACCACTGCTGTTAAGCAGTGGTAGTTCATTTTTAAAAAATACATGTGCGGGATATATCAGAGGAGCCCCGCACTGCGGGGACCTGCTGATATAAGCTTACGTTACCGCTTGACTTTCGGTTAATCTTCGGTTAATATTAACGTATGACAGTTGTTCTTTACAAGCGTCAAAAGCAGATCCTAGAATATCTAAATGACTATATTTCAAAGTATGGCCATGCACCTACTTTGGTCGAGATTGCTAAGAAGTTAGGGGTTAAGTCGCTTGCAACCGTTCATGAACATTTACAGGCTCTTGAGAAAAAGGGCTTCATTAAAAAAACTTCCGGATTGGTCAGATCCATTGAATTAATTGATCAGAAAATGAGTAAAATCGTAAAGGGTATTGAATTGCCTCTTTCGGGTTTCATTGCTGCAGGTTCTCCCATCGAACCATATACAGATCCGAACGCAACGTTTGCGATATCTGAAAATATGGTTTCACGATCTAAAAAATCATTCGTTTTGCAAGTTAAGGGTGATTCTATGATCGAAGACGGAATTCTGGATGGAGATTTTGTGGTGATAGAAGAAACAAATGAGGCTAAAAACGGGGACATTGTTGTTGCGATGATCGAAAATGGCGTAGTTACCTTAAAGCGTTTTTTTAAAGAGAAAGATAGGGTAAGGCTGGAACCCGCAAATGCTTCCATGGAACCTATTTTTGCCAAAAATGTTACCATTCAGGGAAAGTGTATCGCAGTTATTAGAAGATACCAGAATTAAAGAGTAAACAGGAAGGCGCCGGCTGCGGCTGTCATTACGATTAAGGTTAAAGTCCCTAAAATGTTTGTTATTGGGGTGTTTTTGTGTTTGCCCATAATTTTTTTATTGTTGGCTATTAAGAGGATAAACAGTATAAGAATTGGCGAAATAAGACCATAAATAACAGCCGTGTAAAAAAGGGCCTTGAACGGGTTAATGTTAACAAATGTCATAGCAGCGCCTATTACTGTAGAGACGATGATTACTCCATAAAAAGGTTTAGCTTGTCTGAAACTTTTACTCAGGCCTTCCTTCCAACCAAAAATTTCTGAAATGGCATACGCAGCAGATCCTGCGAGCACCGGTATAGCCAAAAGTCCTGTTCCGACTATACCGAGTGCAAATAAGAGATATGAAGCTTTGCCTGCGAGGGGTTCCAATGCTTTTGCCGCCTGATCTGCCGTTTCTATTTGGTTGATACCTGCCCTGAAAAGTGTCGAAGCGGTTGTAGCAATAATTGCAAACATAACTAGGTTTGAAAAGAGCATGCCCAGATTTACATCATCGCGTATTTGCTTAAGCTCGTGTTTAGTAACTATAAGTTGTTTGTGCTTTTCTTTTTCCATCTCTTTTTTTTCTTCGACTTCTTCCGAAGTTTGCCAGAAAAATAGGTATGGGGATATTGTCGTTCCTAAAATCGCTACGATTAATGTAACCGTCTCTTTATTTAAACTTAGTTTTGGTACAAAGGTGCTGTATATAATTTGGCCCCAATCTTGTTTGACAATAAGAGCTGAAGCGATATAGGCAAAAAGGGCAAATGTTAGCCATTTGAGGTTCGATGCTATAAATTTATAGGGAAATCTAATCATTAAAATAGTAATTATTAGGGTTATTAAAATCGTAATGAGAAGCTCATTTACTGGAATTATCAACCTGAAAGCAGCTGTCATCCCTGCAAGATCGGCACCGATATTGATAGTATTTGCGACAATTATGAGAAGAGCAAGGCAGTACAGTAAAACTTTTGATTTGTAATAAGTTTTAATGTTTCCTGCTAACCCTTTTTCGGTAACCACGCCGATACGAGCGCACGTTTCCTGGATAGTTGACATTAGAGGGAAGGTTATAAAAGCAGTCCAAAGCAAAGAGTAACCTTGGGATGCACCGGCAATAGAGTAGGTAGCAATTCCAGATGGGTCGTCGTCGGAGGCTCCGGTAATTATGCCTGGCCCGAGTTTTTTGAAGATCTTCTTAATTTTTGAAAGCACTAACCTATTGTAGGTACAAATGTTGACAGTTGACAACTGACAGCTGACAATTGACTAAAAATGAAAGGTATTTTATATATCATTTCAACACCTATCGGTAACCTAAAGGATATTACACTAAGAGCTCTTGAAGTATTAAAGACTGTCGATTATATATTATGCGAGGATACAAGAGTCACCGGAAAACTTTTACATCACTATGAAATTTCAAAGAAGTTAGTTTCTTTTAATGATTTTAGTGAAGAAGCAAAAACTCCAGTTGTCATTAAAGGTTTATTAAGCGGTCAGGTTGTGGCTTTGGTTTCTGATGCCGGAACGCCTTTGATTTCGGATCCCGGTTATAAACTCGTCCGGGAATGTATCCACCAGGGGATAGCCATTGAATCAATTCCGGGACCTTCCAGCGTTATTACTGCTTTGACAGTATCTGGTTTGCCGCCGGATAAATTTACATTTGTAAGTTATTTGCCCAAGAAGGATGTTAAGCGAAAAAGTTTTCTTGAGGATTTAAAAAAGGGTCGAGAAATCGTTAAATCAACAATTATAATTTTTGAATCGCCTTATCGTTTAATAAAATCGCTTGAGGATATTAAGCAGATTTTTGGAGATATTGAGATTGTTGTATGCAGAGAGTTGACGAAAATGCACGAAGAAATTAAAAGTGCAAAAGTTTCTCAGGTTATTGAGTATTTTTTGCAAAGTGCTTTAAAGGGAGAATTTATAATTTTGTTCTGAATATTTACAACAAACTTCTGCCGGTCATTTGGGAAGGTTTGGGGATTTGAAGGCTAGCTAAGATTGTTGGAGCAATATCAGCAAGTAAACCTTGAGGTAGTTGAACGTTGATTCCTCTAAGCTCGTTAAATATTAAAAGTGCAGGGACAGGACTTAAGTTGTGTTGAGTGTCAACTTCGCCTGTACGAAGATTAATAAGTTCCTCAGCATTGCCGTGATCGGAAGTAATAATTAGGGCTCCACCGATTGAAAGTACTGCTTTGGAAATAATTCCCAGTTGATAATCAATGGTCTGAACAGCTTTTGTAGTTGCTTGGATGTTACCACTATGACCAACCATATCGGCATTGGCGTAATTTAAAACAATGAAATTGTATCTTTTGGCATCTAACTTTTGCAGAAGCTTAGAGGTAACTTCGCTAGCGGACATTTCGGGTTTTTTGTCATAAGCACCAACCTTTGGAGAATTGATTAAAATTCTATCCTCACCGTTAAAAGGTTTTTCAATACCCCCATTGAAAAAATAAGTAACGTGTGCGTATTTTTCGGTTTCGGCAATGTGCAATTGCTTTAAGTTTCTTTCCGAAAAAATTCGGGCGATAGGCATCGTAACCTCTTCCGGGTTAAAGGCAACATTTGTAACTGGTAGGTTTATTTCGTAACGAGTTAGAGATACAAAGAATAAATTTTCAATTTTTTTTCTTCTTTCAAAAATTTTGACTTTTTCTCCCGAATGAGTCTTCTGATTATTTAAATCCTTATCATTTAGAACAAAAGCTTTGGTTAGCTGCCTTGCTCTATCTGGTCTGTAGTTAAAAAAAATCACAGCATCGTTATCTGTTATCTGTCCAATTGGTACATTAGACTGGTCAACAATTACACATGGTTCTATAAATTCATCGGTGATATTTTGAGAATAAGAAGAGTCAAGAACAGAAACAGCATCTTTTGACTTTTTTTCGCTTTTTCCAATTAGTGCCAAATAAGCTTTACCGGTTCGATCCCATCTATTATCTCTATCCATCGCGTAGTACCTGCCAGAAATTGAAGCAATTTGCGCAAGACTTGAACCTTCTATTCTCTCTTTTAATTGGGCAATATAGCTTTTTCCGGATGTTGGCGGGCTATCTCGCCCATCTGTAAAAAGGTGCAGTTTTATTCTAAATGACGGAATGTTATTTTTTTTGAGAAGTTGTAAAAGAGCAAATAGATGATCAACATCGCTATGAACCATTCCAAGTCCAACCAGGCCCATCAAGTGTATGTTAGAGTTATTGGCAACAACGTGTTTTATCGCACCGTCGAACGCTTCATTTTCAAAAAAAGAACCGTCTGCTATGGCATTGTTAACCCTCAGAAGATCCTGAAATACAACTCTGCCCGCACCCAAATTAATATGACCCACTTCACTGTTTCCGACTTGACCTTCAGGCAGACCTACCGCCTGTCCGGAGGCGACAAGCAGAGCGTGTGGGTAAGAAAACCAGAGGTTGTTAAAATTTACCGGATTAGCACGAGTAATGGCATTACCAGGATTGTCTTGGGCTATCCCCCAGCCATCAAGAATGCAAAGCACTACAGGGTCAGGTTTTTGAGTAATACGCAGCATTTAGCTAATTTCATGCTCAATTTCTAAAAGTCTATTATATTTGGCAACTCTTTCACCTCTTGCCGGTGCCCCAAACTTCATATAATCAGATCCGACCCCTACAGCAAAATCCGCAATGAAATCATCGTTGGTCTCCCCAGACCTGTGTGAAACTATAATCTTCAGATTTTGCTTTTGAGCTTCTTTTATTACATTGATTGTTTCTGTAATTGTCCCAACCTGGTTGGGTTTGACGATAACAGCGTTGCAGGCTTTTTTGCTGATTGCCTTTTTCAATCTTTCCAAATTAGTCGTGATTAAGTCGTCCCCGATAATCAAAACATTTTCGCCAAGTCTTTTGGTAATCTGTTGCCACGATTCCCAATCGTCTTCAGAAAGTGGATCTTCTATTGAAAGTAGATGATACTGTTCATTTAAACTGACAAAATAATCGATAAAGTCAGAAGCGCTCATAGCAATCGGTTTGTCTTTTATTTTGTACGCACCGTCTATAAAGAAATTAGAAGCAGCAACATCTATGCTAAAAAATAAATCGACGCCAAGATTGAATGCACTTTTGGTAACAGCCTCCTCTAAAATTTTAAATGCATCAGCATTAGAGTACAGCGTCGGTGCGTAACCACCTTCCTCTCCTAATAAGGGTAAACCACTGTGGGCAACTATTGTGTCTTTCAGGGCATAATATATTTGTGTGCATGTTTGAAGATTTTTAGAATAGGCGGTCGATTTAGGTGGCACAATTAAATATTCCTGAAAGTCAACATTACCACCGCCATGTTTTCCTCCGTTTAAGATATTAAACATTGGCGTAGGAATAGAATTTACTTGATTTTCGTCTTTACCCAATATTCTGGCAATATATTTGTAAAGAGGAATTTTTAATGAAATTGCTTGTGCTTTGGTAACTGCTGCAGATAGCGCTAGTATACTATTTGCTCCTAAATTTGATTTATTGGAAGAAGAATCAGCTTCTATCATAACTTTGTCTATCTGCTCTTGGTTATTTGCATCTTTACCTATTAGTATGGGTGAAAGTTTTGTTTGAATATTGGTAAGTGCTTTTAAAACACCTTTGCCAGAAAATCTGCTGTTGTCACCATCTCGAAGCTCAAGGGCTTCATGTTTGCCAACTGAAATTCCAGATGGCACTGCAAAGGCACCAACAGCACCATCTTCAAGCTGAACAATACCTTCAACTGTTGGCGTTGCTCTGCTATCTAAAATTTCCCTAGCAACAATTCTACTTATTTTAGCCATTGATTGTTTTTAAAGTTATTCACGCAAGCGTGAATGTTCTGCTTCATAAATATACTTACGTGTGATATCTATTGCGTCAGGATTAACAGAAATTGAGGAGATACCCCATTTAACCAAAAGTTTAGTGAGCTCAGGATAAACAGACGGGGCCTGACCACAGATCGAGCTATAAATTCCATGTTTTGATGCAGTTTCAACAGTTTTTTTAAATGCCCAAAGAACTGCTTTGTCAAGTTCATAGAATTCTGCTGAGACTTCTTCATTGTCTCTATCTGTTCCAAGAATTAACATAGTTAAATCATTTGAACCAATAGAAACCCCGTCAATGCCGACTTTTATATATTCTTCAAGAAGAATAACGTTTGCAGGTATTTCTACCATCATGTAAAGTTTAAATTGGCTATCTTTAAACAATCCAAACTCATCTATAATTTTTTTAACGGTTTTAAGCTCGTTAACTGTTCTTACAAATGGAATCATTAAATGCAAATTTTTATGTAGTCCTCTTACTTTTTTAATTGCTTCAAGCTCCAACTTAAAAACATCGGGGTCTTTTATGTAACGAAACGCGCCTCTGTAGCCTAGCATTGGATTCGATTCTTTTGGTTCATATTTATCTCCGCCTTGTAAATTACTATACTCATTGGATTTAAGATCAGTTGCTCTATATATTACGGGTCTTGTGCCAAAAGCTTTACCAAAAATTGCAAGCTCGCCTGCTAATTTGTCAACAAATGTATTACTTTTACCTTGCTCTATAAATTTTTTAGGGTGAACTCCTATTTGAGCAAGAATAAATTCTGCTCGTAACAAACCAATTCCGTCAACGTTTTTGGCAGCAATTTGAGAAGCTAAATCCGGTTCGGCTAAATTAACATAAAGATGTGTTGCAGTTTTGTAAATTTTTTCAACTTCTCTCTTTTTTTGCACATTTAGATTTTTTTTGGATGTAATCGCCTGGCCCAAATATACGATGCCACTAGCGCCATCTACTGTTACGACCATACCGTCTTTTAAGGTAGTTGTTGCCTTTTCTGTACCAACAACGCAGGCAATTCCGAGTTCCCTAGAAACTATCGCAGCGTGAGAGGTTCTTCCGCCGCGGTCTGTAACTATAGCTACTGCTTTTTTCATAGCTGGTACAAAGTCGGGGGTGGTCATTTCTGTTACAAGGACATCACCTTTTTGTATTTTTGATATCTCTTTGGCATTTTTTATAATGACAACTTTACCGGTGCCAATAATTGGTGAAGCAGGCGCTCCTTGTAAAATAATATTTTCTTTTTTAAGAATTTGACTCTTTTTTGTTAACTTATCATTTACCTCTTTTTCTTTAATTGTTGTAACAGGTCTTGTTTGAACAATATAGAGTTGCTTATTTTCAAATGCCCATTCAATATCTTGTGGGAAAAAATAATGTTTTTCGATTAGTGCACCGATTTTAGCTAGTTCAACTATATATTTATCATCGAGTTTCTGGTCTTTTTTATGAGCCTTGGCAACTTCAAGCAACTTATTGCCTTTTGAACCTCTTACTAGTTGTTTACCTTGGCTGACAATTGTTTTGTTTATAATTTCAAAATTCTTTTTGGCAACCTCGTAGTGGTCTGGCGTTTCACGACCGCCAACAATTAGTTCTCCTAGTCCAAATATTGATTCAATAACAATTTTATCCTTGTTGTTTGTAACAGGATCAATCGTAAACATAACACCAGAGGTTTCAGACTGGATCATTTTTTGAACAGGAATAGCAATTCCTACTTTGAAATGGTCATAATTCTGATTGATCCTATAAAAAATAGCTCGAGCTTCAAATAGTGAGGCCCAGGCATTCAAAAGAGCCTTTTTTAGTTCTTGATTACCCCTAATATTTAAAAATGTTGACTGCTGGCCAGCGAAAGAAGCTTGAGGTAAATCTTCAGCTGTTGCCGATGAACGAACGGCAACTAGAGCATCATATGATCCGGAGAGCGTTCTATAATAATCGAAAAGTTTTCTTTCTAAATTTTTATCAAGATCGATTTTTTTTATCTCAAGTTGACAAGCTTGAGCTTTAGTTTCAAGTTGAGCGGAGTTGTTAGAATCTAGGTCATAAAGAATTCCTCTGATACGATCATAGGCTCCGGATTTTTTTAGGTTATCAAAGTAAGCACTAGCGGTAACAATGAATCCATTGGGAAGTGGTATACCAATTTTAGCAAGCTCCCCTAAGTTTGCACCCTTCCCACCGACTAAGTTGACATCATCTTTATCTACCTGTGAAAACCATACAATATCTTGGTGTTGCATAGTAAATATTTGCAAACTTAGTGCCCAAGTATTTGTAAAAACTGGGCAGATTTAATTTTTTAAATCTTTCGATTCAAACGATAAACATCATGGACTTTGGTCCATGTTTGTTTTATTGTAACAAAATTTTAGCCTCTTAGGTATTTAACAAGAAGAGTGGATATTAAATATGTTTCGTCGATATTTGTTTTTCCGCTTTTTACAAAAAAGTCAATTTTAATTATTCCTGTGAATAACTTAATAAGAGTTGATAAATTAATTGAATTTGCCTGTAAAAGTAATTTTTGCCACTGCCAGTGTTGGATTGGCTTGCCGGCTATTTTTTCTGATCCTTCACGACTTATACCTAATTTAGCTAAAATTAATAACTGTAGTCTAGCTGACAAGTGCCAGTTTAGGTTAATTTGTTTATAAGTTCTTAAAACACTTAACTCTCTAAGGGAATTAAAATAATTTGGGGAAAGAGAATTTAGAAAAGTAAAAAGTTGAGGTTTTAGCTTGAACTGTTCAATTTTAAAGTTTTGATCAAATTTTGAAAGCAAAGAGGATGATATTTGAGACTTTTCCCAAAAGATTAGATCATGATCGTCAGGTATGGATTTTAGATCGGTTACTTTTATTTTTTTTGCTTGGATGAAATTTTCACAAATTATGATTTTTTTTGTACCCAGAAGATCTTGCGTTAAGATTGAGTCCAAAAACTCGTCAACCGGGCTTTTTTCATCAATTTTTACCTTTGTGTAGTTTTGATAATTTTTTAAAATCTGCTGTAGGCGATTGTAAGAAGAATAGTTGTCTTCTCCATGTAGCACATAAATCATCAAATTTTTACTATATTAGAATTTTTTTTTACTGCTTTGTCAACTTTAATACCGAATTCGTCACCAGCTTTGGCTATTTCAATATCAGCATGTTCAATCTGCATTGACTTGACTTGCTGTTTAAATTCGTTTCCGTCTTTATCCGTGATTTTTATGGTATCTCCTTTTTTGAGATCACCCTTAGTTAATTTTGCCACTGCAACAGCAATTTTGTCATAATAATGGGTAATAGTACCGACTTTTTGATTAGCTATTTTGAACTCACCTCCTCGATTTTTAGAATTTCGTTAATTTTTGTTTGAGTGCTTTTTAATATTTGTTCGCATTGCTTATGAAGTCTTACGCCTTCTTCTAAAAGCTTCAGCCCTTCCTCCAGATCTAGCTCGGGATTTTCTAATTTCTTTACAATTTCTTCCAGCCTTGTAAGTGCCTGAGTAAAATTAAGCGTTGATGATTTTTGAATTCTTGTCATTCCTTTGCAACAACCTTTGAAATTATTTTGCCGTCGGTTAATTTTACTCCAATTGTGTCACCAGCAACAATTGCTTTAATACTTCTTACTATTTGACCATGTACGTTAGTAGTTATTGAATAGCCGCGCATGAGAGTATTTTTGGGAGAAAGTAGTGTTAAGGATTTGTTAAGTGTGTAAAGTATATTATTTTTGCCACCTATTTGGCCTATTATTTCTTTTTTTATTTGGTTCATAAGGGAAATTAACTTTAAGTCGGACTCAAATATTAATCGCTTATCATGCCTTATAATACTTTCGCGTAATTTTTCAAGCATATCTGGTAAGTATTGATATTTAATTTTGATACTCTCGAGTTGATTATGTAAATATGACAGGTTTTGAATGTTTGAATAAATTAGCTGATCAAATTTATTGTTATAGTACCTCTTATAACCTTGTAACTTTTCTATGTATTGATAGTAGCCTTGTGTGATTAAATAGGCAGCACCAGTTGGAGTAGAGGCTCTTTTATCCGCTACCCATTCAGCTAGGGATTGATTATGCTCATGGCCAATCGCGACAATAGTTGGTGTTTTCATTTTAAATATACATCTTGCTACTTTTTCATTATTAAAAGCAGCAAGGTCTTCTATGGATCCACCTCCTCTTGTAATAACGATTACATCAAATCCTTTATTATCTGCATAAGGAAGTATCTTCAAAAGATTGGGGATCGATTGTTTACCTTGAACTCTTACATCTGCAGTATAAAGTTGGATTAGCGAAAATTCATCAACTGTATGACTTTTAAAATCATTCCATGCCGCAGATTTATAAGATGTAACTATACAAACCTTTATTGGATACAAAGGAATTTGTTTTTTGTATTTTTCATCAAAAAGCCCCTGGGACATTAGTTTTTTAATCAACTCTTCAAGTTCTTTTTGAAAAATTCCTTCGCCGGATTCTTCCAGTTGATAAATTCTAAATTGGTATTGACCTCTTGGCTCCCATAGAGTTAAATTTCCGTAGACAAGTACCCTTTTTCCACGAAGCGTATCCTGTTTACCTTTGAGAATTTCACCTGATACAACAGACGGTAAAATTGTTTTTTCGTCTTTAAGAATTATTTTGTAGAAATTGTAGGAAGATATTTGTTCGCATTCGGCTATTTCACCTTCTACCCAGAATGTTAGAAGTTCTAATGTTTCTTTAGCAATTGCATTGATTTCGGTAACGGAGAAAATTTTTTTATCACCAATTTGTTTCACAGTCCCAAGTATATCACTTGAGCTTCGAATTGGGGGCTTGACAGGAAAATTTTCCCGTTGTATATATTATTTGCTTATCGCAAGATAGGTAACTTGAAAGGGCTTCTCGCAAGAGAGGCCTTTTCTTAAGAATATTCTTTAATTAAAATATTTTAAAGTTTCAAGCATATCTTCCAAAACAATTTTGTTTTCATTAATATTTTCATTTTGGTCTTTTTGAGTGTAAGAAATAAGCAAGGGACTATTAGCATCAAATACTAAATAATGAATTGCAATTAGTCCTTCGGGGGTACTTTCAAATCCTGTTGATTCTGTTTCGATTTTCTTGACTGGACGCAGATTAATATTAATATTCTGAACAGTTTTTACATTGTGAAGTTCATTAGGGTTTTCGTAAAACTTCAAAGTATTTTCCCAGTCGGCAACATTTAAAGTCTCTATCTTAATTGGAGTTAGGTTATCTTTAACGCTTTGGGGAATAATAAAAGAATAAGGGGCAAAAAAAGAGCATTGTTCGTCACTCGTGTTATAGGTAGTAAACCAGTTATTTGGATACGATACTTCAAAGCCGAAGGTCGTATTTGCACATAATTTTACTGATGAGCCAACTACTTTTGTTGACTGAACGTCATTATTGGGAAGAGGCTTATCAAGTTTATCGACGTCAGTTTTTGTTGATGCTCCCTTTACGCGGTTTGAGCTATTATTATTGGCACTAGTTTTTCCAATTGAAAAGGTTATTAGTCCATATACTAAAATAGCCAATACAACAAAACTCAATTTTACTATAAGTTGAAATTTTGCTAGCGTCATATTATCCTTTCCTTTTCTAGAAAGGAACTACAGCTGCCCTAGTGTCCTAGCGAGTTATGCAATCTGCCTTAACTGGGAGATTCGTCTGAATCTGGTGTCCCGCCTGTGTCAACAGGCGGGGGTGGTGGTACTTCAGCCGTTGGCTCACTGGACGTGGATACATCTTCTTCCCCTTGGGGTGCTTGAACAGGAACGTCAGTGGTGGGTTCGGGAGTTGGTTCAGGTACTGAACCACCTCCAATATCGTCAGCTTGTGGTTGTCCGCCTTGATTTTGATCATCACCGTTCATAATATCAACCTCCCTTCTTTATGTATTATTCTAGCAAATAATAATATTTAGTTGTAACCCCCTAAAAATTTGGTCTGAATTTTTGATTTGACTCTATATACAATTTTTGATTTAACTCTTTAATTTTCGATTCCAAAGAAGTTTGGAGAGAAGCAATATACTCAAAATCTGAGCGAGTTGCCCTAAGAGATAATATTTGTTCCCTCTCATTAATTAAATCATCAGCTAAATTATTTAAATCAGTTTGGGTGCTAAATGCTAACTGATATGCTTTTTCTATTTGAGATGGTTCATCAGCTGCCTGTTGTACTACTGTCTCATTTTGCAAAAGATTAGTTATCTCATCAGCGGTTGCTGATATATTTTGAAAATAGGAATTTTGCAGGTTGTGATAATTTAGATATTTATCCGATACTTTAATTTTTGACAATTGGGCAAGTGCAGAAATTGCCTGATTTTTTATGTCTTTATAATAAGCAATAATTTCTTCTTTGTTCTGCTTTTGCCAAATATCACTTTTAGTAAAATAATTTTGATTATTCTTAATGGCGATTATCTTCAAAATATTATTTTCAAACTTAAAATCGTTGATAAGACTATCAAGAAGTCGATCAGACTGATTATAGTAATTCACAAAATCAATTTTTAGATCTTCGTTTTCCCGAGAAGTTTTAGCTTGACTAATTAGTTCTTTTTGAGAACCAAAGTTATCCTTTATGGATTCAATTTGGGATAAACTTTTTTGATTATCGGAAATTACAATTGTGTAATCTGTTTGCTTTTGATTGTCAGCTGTAATTGCTTTTTCATAATTTGAATTAACAATGCTAAGAGATTCAATTACCTCATCTAGTGATTGATCGGATGTAATTAAATTGTAGCTAACTAGATTAATAAATTGCTTTTTCTCTGACAGTTGCTTCTTTTGATTGAGGTTATAAAGAGTGATTACACTTAATAACAAAATAACCAAAAGTATGAATGCAAAATATATAAATTTCTTATAAACAAATACTGTGGATATCTTTGTTCCAAACGAGAATACCCCAGCCTTTTGATCGGGGGAATCTATTTTTCTTTGCCCTACGAAATTAACATTCGTGGGTTTCGTATTAACATTAGAAATATTTAACCGTAATTTTGGCAGCAGATTTAACATTGCAGACTGTACTTTTATTGTATGACAGTTTTAAAATTTGCGCCAGACTAATAGGTTTGATAGAAGAAAGCCTGCTATAAAACCGCTTACATGGGCAATATAGGCAATTCCACCAACAGAGGCTGTTACTACAACGATCGCGGTCACGCCATTGAATGCCTGAATAAAAAACCAGTAAATCAATATGAAATTTGCAGGCAGAGCAATAATTAATGGCAAACCAAAAATTGGAACAATCGTGTCTATTTTATTTCTAGGGAAATTTCTTAGATAAGCACCCAGTACACCAGCAATTGCGCCGGACGCTCCAACCATAGGTAAGGTTGAACTTGAAGTAAATAAATACTGCACAAAGGTTGCTAAGATTCCACATATTAAATAAAAAGCCAGATATTTAAAATGGCCAATGATTGTCTCAACATTGTCACCAAATATCCATAAAAACCACATATTGGAAATTATGTGTAAAAACCCTGCGTGAAGAAACATAGAAGTTATAAATGGACTTAAATTTTCGAAACTTGTGAAGTTGATGTTTGATGGTATTAACGCATATTGCAAAATAAATTTTTCGGCATTCGGTGCTAACAGTTCCTGGAAAAACACATAGATATTGACTGTAATTAGAGTTAAATTTACAAACGGAAACTTGCCTAGATTTTGGGTGTCACGAATGGGAAACATAAGTTTTAAGCTATTTTAATGTCAAAATACCGGATATCAAGGTTAATATTTTACAAAAAATGTCGATTTTTAGCGAACTACACATAAATCAAGTACTTGATATTCGGGTTATTTTCGGGTAATATACACATATCAAAGATTAAATATATGCTTTTATATTTTTGCATTTTAAATTTTGAATTTATCCGCTATGTCCCACGAAACTGCAATCGACGAACCGGTTAAAGTCTGGGCACTATTTGATTCTTCGATAAGCAGAGCTTTTCTGCGAATAAACTCAGAACAAGTCAAGATTTTCCCTATTGCCATGAGTTGGCAAAGAAGATTAGTGAAATTCGAAAAATTGATTTTGACAACCAGCAGACGGGTTGGCCACATAAAAATTCTAACGTTAGTTTGTGCATCTAAGACTGCTAATTATGAGCTTGAATACAACAGTGAAAATTACATGTGGAAATTAAAAAAAGTAATGCCTTTTGTGTAGTTATTAGCTGTTAGCCTCTTGCTTTTGGAAATTAAAGACTAATGGCGAATGGCGAATTGCTAATGGCAAGAATTATATTACATGTTGATTTAAATAGCTTTTTTGCAAGAGCTAGTCAACAAGCAAATCCAGCACTCCAGGGTAAACCCGTTGGAATTGTTAAAGCGCGTGGCAGGACTTGTATCATTGCTGCTTCAGTAGAAGCTAAAAGTTATGGTGTTGTTACGGGTTGCCGTGTTAATGACGCCAAAAAACTGTGTCCACAGATTATTTTGCTGCCTGCAGATTTTGATAAATACGAAGATATTAGTCGTCGCTTTATAAAAATTTGTGCTTCCTATTCGCCACTTTGTGAAGTTTTTTCGCTTGATGAGTGTTTTATTGATGTAAGCGAAACAACGCGATTCTGGCACAATAGGCCAATTACAAGCAGGGAACATCTCGCCTGGATTGAACTAGTCAGAAGCTTGGGATTACCTATTGGTGCTATTAATATTGCTTTCGATATCAAAAGAAGGCTTAATCAAGAAATAGGAGATTTTATGACCTGTTCTGTGGGGATTTCTTATAATCGACTACTTGCCAAGCTGGCATCGAACCAAATTAAGCCAGATGGACTTTTTTGGATAACCTCTGATAATGCACTTAATATTTTAGATAAATCACACTTAATGGGTATCTGCGGTTTAGGCTTTGGGCTTTATAATCATTTAATAAAACTTGAAATTGATAATTTTTCAAAGCTTAGAGCATGTTCGCCTGCTTTTTTGCATAAACATTTCGGCCCGTATTGGGCGGTTCATCTTTTCAATATTTGCCGGGGTATAGATAATACAGCTGTGATACCTTATCAGGAAATTCCTGAGGCTAAAAGTGTCGGTAGAACTTATACCACGCATAAGCCTTTAAACGATAAAAACGCAATTTATAAACTTACCAGAAACTTAGTAGAAGAAGTAAGCGCAAAAGCTCGCAAAATGGGTCTTACAGGACGTTACGTTGGCTTTTCTATGCGTAGTGGAGAAGAATATCAAAACAACAAAAATAATGGTTGGCTTGCCAACCGTAGCTTTAGCAAAGGTTGGCACGGACATAGAACTTTAAAAAATTATATTGACGACGGGAAAAAACTTTTTGATGTATGCAGATTAATTTCCAAAGATTGGGAGTTTAAAAATATCATATTCTGCAGCGTAACTTTAGGGATGCTTGCGAAAAAAGCATATTCGCCTCTTGTCCTTTTTCCAGACGATAAAAAGCAGGAAAATCTAATCCAAACTATCGACAAAATTAACTGGAAATTGGGAGATTATACAATTTTTCCAAGCCAGCTTTTAGGAACTAGCATCATCAGGCCGGAAGTTACTGGCTATTTTGGGGACAAAAAGTTTAGGTTAAACTTTTTGCGGAAATGAATTATGAAATCATTGCCTAAAGAAATTTCGTTTTTAGGAAAATTCTTGCAGGGAAACTAAAAATTTTCGCCTAAGGAATCTATTCCGTAAATACTTGCGTGAATCTTTCGTCAAATTTAGGGTAAGCATTTTCTTATTCCATGAATACCTGCGTGAACATCTTTCCATAGACTCCACCATCTATCGCACCGATACCGATGTGGCTAAAAGCGGGGTCAAGAATGTTGCGTTTGTGACCAGGGCTGTTTATAAGACCAGTGTGAGCTCTATTAACATTGGGTGCAAGAGCCAAATTTTCGCCAGCATAGCTATACTCAATACCATTTTTAAGAAGTCTATCGCCTACATCTTCACCTTCTGGTGAATAATGGCTAAAATAACCCCTCTCAAACATGTCTTTCGAATGGCTCCTGCCAACAGAAGCCAGTTTTTCATCCCAAATCAATGATTTTGCGCCGGCAAGTTCTCTTTGTTGATTTACAAGATTAAACATTTCCTTTTCACTCATGTAGTCTATTGTTAATTCACTTTGAGTAAATTTAAGATCAATAGACCCTTTATCTTCTGGTCTGACAGTTAGAAATGTTAGGCCCTGTTTGGTTATGGGGCCAAAGATACTATTTAAGGGTTTTTCTAAAATCGTAGCTTGGGCAACAAGAGCAGAGCCAATTTTGGAATCATAAATATCCTGTTTTAGGTTAGGTTGGAGAGGTAGAGAAACTACAAAAAGTAGCACAAATGCCATGAATAACAGAGCGTTGAGAGCTGCCGGCAAAAACCCACCGATTTTATTAATAAAAATATTTTTGTACTTTTCTATAAAACTTTTCAAAAATCTGGTAATTATGCCGAAAAAAATGCTTTCGCCTATCATCCAAACCAGAAGGAAACCTATTGGATTTGCAGCAATTGGCGGTAAGTTAAAAAATTTGATCAAAAGGGAAGCTATTTGACTATAAAGAGTTAGTGCTAAAATCAATGAAAACAGAAGGCCCAGGATATTTAAAACTTGACTAAAAAAGCCCTGCCTTAAACCTTCTATGGCAAAGAGGATAACTATTAATAAAATGACAAAATCAACCCAGTTCATTAATTAGTTTATTAGTTGATTAGCAGATTAGCTAATTTGTAAGTAAGAGTTTAGTGGGTAGTGGTTAGAATTTCAAATAAGGTGGGGCACTATACTTCGCTCGAAATAGTTTTTTTCGAGCTATGAGTAGCAAGATGCCCTTTATATCCTTCTCTAAAGTTACACATCACTAAGAGTTTCGAGTAACAGGTTTCTTAGCTGATTTAAGAAAATGTTTGTTCATGAATGCAACGCCAGAGCCTGACTTTAGATATCTCTCAAAATCTAAAAACATATGTTTGATAGTTTACTATCCGAAGCTAAAGTGAAACTTTAGCGAAGGATAGTGGGGGCACAGGGACTCGAACCCTGAACCAATCGCTTAAAAGGCG
>MFBO01000036.1:0-1056 GCA_001774995.1 Candidatus Curtissbacteria bacterium RIFCSPLOWO2_01_FULL_38_11b
TTTCTATTTATATTCCAAAAGTCCCCGAAAGAAATTGAACAAGACGAAAATGGTGGTTTTGTTGAGGATATTTCAAAAATCGAGATTTCAAAAAGACCATATGTTACTCTAACCCCGACTTCAGATGGTGCAGAAATACTAATTTCCATAGAAAACATGGATTATTTCGACAAAATTGAATATGAACTTACATATTTAGCCGACAATCCTCAAATAGCCGGAGAAAAGTTAGAAAGGGGATCCACCGGAATCGATATCAATACCAAAGAGCCAAAATACAAAAAATCAATATTGCTTGGAACAGCTTCAAGAGGTACTCGCAGTCCGGATAAGGGAATCACAGATGGTAAGTTAACACTCCATCTGTTCAGACAAGATACAGAATATCAGTCGGAAACAAATTGGGATTTATTTAATGAAGGAGCAAAAACTAAACAAATTGAGGATAGATCCAATAAATTTGCAATTACACTTCCCTCATTAGGCAAAGATTATTACATTATTATTGCCGATACGGTTGGTATCCCCAGAAACGCAGAATTTGATTCAAATAAAGCAGTGCTTCCCATATACGGTATATTTTCTGTTGCACCGGATTTTAAAAGCAGCGCTAAGGTAACGATTAAAATTAGCTCAAATGCCCAAAGTCCACAACTCTACAGCTTTAACAGTAAGGACGAAAAATGGCAAAAGCTAGAAAGTGAATCTAATGATTCCGAAATCAGCACATCAACCAATTCATTTTCTACTTTTGTAGTGGTTTTCCCATAATGAACCTAATGGATAAAATAGTTTCACTGGCAAAGAGGCGGGGGTTTATCTTTCCCGGATCAGAAATCTATGGAGGTTTGACAGGCACTTGGGATTATGGGCCACTCGGGGTAGAAGTTAAAAACAACATAAAGCGGGCTTTCTGGCAGTCGATGGTTTACTTACGCGATGACGTTGTCGGGGTAGATAGCGCTATTTTAATGAATCCTAAAGTCTGGGAAGCTTCCGGCCACGTCAAAGCGTTTACAGATCCATTAATCGAGTGCAAAATTTGTCACGAAAGAT
>MFBO01000036.1:1081-2829 GCA_001774995.1 Candidatus Curtissbacteria bacterium RIFCSPLOWO2_01_FULL_38_11b
TAAAGATCATGAAGTTACCCATCAAGGTCAAAAGGTATCTTGGACAGAGCCTAAACAGTTCAATCTTTTAGTTGAAGCAAAACTGGGTGTGGTAGAAGGTCAAAAATCAAAGGTTTATCTTCGTGGTGAAATTACCCAGGGTGTCCATGTCAATTTCAAAAATGTTCTTTCATCAAGCCGGGTCCAGATCCCGTTTGGTAGTGCTCAAATTGGCAAAGCTTTTAGAAACGAGATAACTCCAGGCAATTTCACTTTCCGATCCCGGGAATTTGAACAAATGGAATTACAGTATTATGTAAAACCCGAAAAAAAAGAATCCGAAAAGTGGTACCAATACTGGAAACAAGAACGCATGCGCTGGTACTTAAATTTGGGATTAAACAAAAAGAAACTTCGCTTCCGTCAGCACGAAGAAAATGAGAGAGCCCACTATGCTAAAGATGCCTGGGATATCGAATATGAATCACCATTTGGCTGGAAAGAATTTGAAGGAATTCACAATCGAGGTGATTGGGACCTTGCCCAACATCAGAAGCACTCCGGGCAAGATATGACCTATTTTGATCAAGAAATGGGTCAATCATACCTTCCTTATATAATTGAGACTTCAGGGGGAGTTGACCGCGCCGCATTATTTTTCTTAATCGACGCATACCACGAAGATAAAGACCGTGTCGTATTAAAACTTCACCCAAAACTCGCACCTTACAAGGTTGCCGTATTTCCTCTTCTTGCCAATAAACCAAATTTAGTCAAAAAAGCCAAGTCAGTCTACCAGCAACTAGCGACTAGCGACCAGCTACTACCTATCTCTTGGGACGATCGTGGCAACATCGGCAAACGCTACTTTGCCCAGGACGAAATCGGAACGCCATATTGCGTTACAGTTGATTTCCAAACTTTAGATGATGACACAATTACAATACGAGATCGAGATACTACAAAACAAGAAAGAGTAAAGGTAGATAAACTAGGTGAATTTCTAAGGACTAAGATGTTTTAATTTTCTTTTGAGAATAAAATGGAAAATTGTCCCTATTAATATCAGAATTGCAGAAATTACCCATAAAAACACAAGAAGTACTAATATACCAAGCCCTCCCAAACCTTGGTCGTCTTTTCCACTCCTCCAGAGAACTAGAATCAAGATGATAGAATATGCGATGGTACCAACTATGATGACTGCTATAGCGTAAAGGTTTTGGATAATTTTTTTATTACCATCATGGATCGTTTCCCTAGAAAAATAAAAGCACAACAAAGCCAGACTTAAAAGTATAAATAAAGATATCGCGTCAGTTAAAGGTTCTGAAGAATAGTTTGAGTTTAAAAAACTAATAACTAAGTTAGCAAGGCCCAAAGAAAGAATTACGCCAAAGAAAAAACCCAAAAGACGATAAGCCCACTGCAAAACTTTAATACTTCTCGGTTTTTCTAATTTTTCTTCCATCAACTTAATCTTTTCACAAAAACAAAGATTTAGTCAAATTTCAGGCCAAACTCTACTTGAAAATTAACGATTAAAGGCTCATACTTGTATCAATCAACCACAATCTCGTGGCAGAAACAACGTCCCTAAAATCAGACGAGAAACCCCATGACCATTGCGGTCTTGCGGGCAGCTTTGTTACAAAAAACATCAATGCCACAAATATTGTTATTGAAATGGGCAAGGCTCTTCAACACAGGGGCCAAAACGGCGGGGGTATTGCGGTTAAAGCTAAAGGCAAACTGATAAAAGTTTATAA
>MFBO01000036.1:2958-4889 GCA_001774995.1 Candidatus Curtissbacteria bacterium RIFCSPLOWO2_01_FULL_38_11b
CCAGCCTTTTTTTGCAAGCTTTGGCGGTTGGGAAATTGCCCTGGGCCACAATGGCAGTATTGTTGATGTTAAAAGACACAAAAGAAAGCTTAAGAAATTTAATATTGTACTTGAATCCGATTCAGATTCTGAAATTTTGTCTTGGCTTATTGTAACTTCACCCGGTATTACCTGGAAGCAAAAAATTTCAACGGCTCTTTTCGATATCAAAGGTGCATATTCCTTAGTAATATTAACTAACGACGATAAACTTATGGCTCTTCGAGACCCTTGGGGTATTCGCCCACTTGTCTGGTCACAGGATAATGGCCACGTCTTTATTGCATCCGAAACCTGTGCTCTTGATCGAATCGGTATTCGCCATAGCCAAAAAATTGAAGGAGGGCAGCTTTTAATTGCCGATAAAGATGGTGTTAATATTTCCGATTACACAAAACCCCAAAAGCAAAGCTTTTGCGTATTTGAAAAGCTCTACTTTTCCAATGAAACTTCAAGCTGGGATGGTGTAATTGGCGAAAATAGAGCAAGTCTTGGCAAGCAACTGGCAATTGAAGAAACCCAACGAATCAAAAAAAGCATCATCAAAAAGCAGGATCTGGAAAAAATAGACTACGTGGTTGCTGTCCCGGATACAGCAAGACCCGGAGCATATGCTTTCTATGAACAATTAAAAAAGGACATGGGGGATAAAATCCAATTTAAATATTTTCGAGGCCTTGTCAAAGAAAGATACGATTACGCAAGAAGAACATTCATCGAAGACGATCCGTATTTAAGAACCAAACACATTGAAAAGAAATTTTTCGTCTCACCTGCAATTATTGGTAAATCAATTTATTTAATAGACGATACAGCGGTTCGACTAAACACATTCAAAATCTTAGTTGAACACTTGTTAAAAGTTGGGGTGGGCCAAATCCACTGCCGATTTTTAGCCCCAAAATTTGTCAACCCATGCTTTCTAGGAGTTAATATTGGAACTAGAGACGAACTTGGCGCTGTCAAAAAAGACAAGAAAGGTAATTATCAGGTTATGGATATAGAAGAAATTCGCGAGCGACTAAAAGTTGCCTCAGTTCACTATTTAAGTATAGTTGGTATGGCTAAAGCCTTGGAGCTTTCATATGATAATTTGCACCAAAGCCACTGTACAGGGTGTCTTGACTATAACAATCCTTTTGACATGCGTGATTTTGATTCCGAATACTCAAAAACTCCTTACGTTCAGACAAAAAACAAACAGCAAAGTTATTCGCAAATCCAAACCCAAATAGTTTAAAAATGTCCAAGCAACTTCTTACAATCTTAGCAGCCATTTTTGCGCTAATCGTAGTCTTATCGTTATTAATCTTTGAAGTTACACTTTGACGGCGGAATTACAGCAAAAATATCCTTATAGTAGTAAATGCATAGCGGGTTAATTCAAAATAGTAAGATTAGATTATGGGTGCAGATGTAGCTGTTGCTGAAAAACCTGTAAAACTTAGAGAAACAGAAAGAACTGATTCTAAGGTTAGACTCCTAAGAAGTGAGATACCCTGGCT
Organism: Candidatus Curtissbacteria bacterium RIFCSPLOWO2_01_FULL_38_11b; assembly: GCA_001774995.1. Lineage (GTDB taxonomy): Bacteria > Patescibacteriota > Microgenomatia > Curtissbacterales > GWA2-41-24 > MFBO01. Next base: position 4,503 of record MFBO01000036.1, read on the forward strand.
ACCAGAGGAATATTATGAGGCTCATCTTGTAAAAATGAGAGTCGGGTCTCATAATTTTTTATTTGGCAGTGCTATTAGAAGCAAACCCTTAATAGCTGCAGCTAATCAGCTTGATGCGCACCGAAGCGAAATTTGTAACAAACTCCTTTATTCACATCTTCCACAATTTACTGAAGGTTATCATCCTAAAGTGAGGTTAGTAAAAAATCATCGCTCCAAACAACCTATTTTTGAAATTGACAACAATGGTGGCCAAAGAGTATTTTTTATAAGATTTAACAATCTTGATAACATGCAAGTTATCGTCAGAATAGCAGTTTGCGATAAAGCTATGGAAGATGAAGTACTGTCGGTGATTACTACCGACTCACGTAAATTCATTAAAAA
>MFBO01000036.1:5019-22970 GCA_001774995.1 Candidatus Curtissbacteria bacterium RIFCSPLOWO2_01_FULL_38_11b
AATATATTGAAGCACTCAAAAAAAATAATAAACAACTAGATGAAGAGCTTCGAAGAGATGAGAATATATTACCAATCGAATCGGTAGAGGACTTAATTATAGTTGTTGAGAAACTTTCACAAATGTCCCAGGAAGATATCGAACCGTATTTAGTTGACCAAATTAAAACTACCCCTGCATAAAGTAATCTTGCTTATATTTTAGAATTTTTACCTACCAATAAGGATTCAACTATTTTGCCATTTACCCTCTTGACAGTCATCCAAAAATGGTGAAAAATGGTAACAGATGGTGAGAAATGGTGATAAACCGTCAGGTTACACTATCACTATCTAACTCCTAAGAAAGCTACAGCTTGCCCTTTTGGAGTTATCTATCTTGCATTGAGGTTGTAAGGGAATCATGTTTCTGGGCAGCTGGGAACCTTCATTCAATTTAAATACCCGAAGGATAGCTTTACCAATTAAAATCCGTGCTTATCTTGCGACAAGTGAAATTATCCTATCTTTTGGCTTCGAAAAATGCCTTTTTGGCTTTGATACAAAGTCTTGGGAAAAAGAATCCGCAAAACAGCTTGAATCACCTATTACCGAAAGAAGCGCACGTAATATTCGCCGATTCTTTTTCTCCACAGCTAAGCTTATCAAGCTCGATGATCAAGGCAGGTTTGTTATTCCTGGTGGCCTTTTACAATACGCGCAGATAAGAAAGCCTTTAATTATTGGTGCTGGTGATCACTTCGAAATCTGGAACAAAAAGAATTGGAATGAGCAATTTGAAAAGCTTAAAAGAGCAAAAGTATGAAAAAGTATCACCAGAGTGTTCTTTTAAAAGAGTCAATTGGTTATTTAAATGTCAAAAAAGGTGAGCGTTTCATAGACGCCACAGCTGGGGGTGGGGGACATACTTTTGAGATTTTAAGACTTGGCGGAAAAGTTCTGGCAATAGACAGGGATCCAAAGTCAATAGAGCACATTAAAAAGAAAGTCAAAAGTCAAAAGTCAAAAGTCAAAAGTATAGAAGAATTGGTTTTGGTTGTAGGCAATTTTAATCAGGTAGGGGAGATCGCACGAAAAAATGGTTTTGGCAAAGTCGATGGTATTCTTTTTGATCTTGGAGTTTCTTCTTACCAACTGGAAGAAGCACAAAGGGGATTCAGCTTCCAAAAATCAGGTCCGCTGGACATGCGTATGGACCCAAAATTAACTATTAATGCCGCAGATATTGTCAATAATTTTAACCAAAGGAGGTTGAATGAAATATTTAAAAAATTTGGCCAGGAAAAGTTTAGTTGGCCAATTGCTAATGCTATTATCCGCGCCCGTCAAATAAAAAGTTTTGAGACAACAGAAGAATTAGCCAACGTAGCAAGGGAGGTGTATCGAAAGTTTAAAGTTCAAACAAATATTGATCCGGCTACAAAAGTATTTCAAAGCTTAAGAATTGTTATAAATAGTGAATTATTGAATTTAGAAGAAGCTTTACCGCAGACTGTCAACTTACTTAAAAATAACGGCCGGTTGGTGATAATAAGCTTTCATTCACTTGAAGACGCCATAGTCAAACGTTTCTTCAAAGAAAATAAGAAATTGAAGGTTTTAACAAAATCACCAATCGGCCCTGAAAATTGGGAAATTTTACAAAACCCAAGGTCGCGGAGTGCTAAACTGCGCGCCGCTCAAAAGATTTAAAAATCTAATTTGAATCCCCGCTGGGCGGGGTTCAAATTTTTCCTATAAGGGAAAGGGGAATATTAAGGGGAAAACCGTAGGTTGTCTCCTTAAAGTCAATAGATATGCTGCCCGTATCATACATTAAACTAAACTTAAAAAAGAATAGTAATAACCTAATTGGTAAAATAAGAGTAAAGCTCCTTGTCGTTTTTGCTCTTGTTATTTTTACACTTTTTACCGCACAAATTGTATTTGCCAGCAATTTAGCAGTTGATGGTCAAAAAAAATCAAAAGTGGATGAACAAATCAAGGTACTTGAAGCCCAAAACACCATTTTAAAAATAGAGATTGCTAAGGAATCTTCCCTCACGTCGCTTGTTAAAAAGGCTAAAGACCTAGGTTTTAAAAACCCCGAAGACATATTAAATATCTAAAAACCCAAGAAAAGAATAAAATCCCCAGCTTTGATAGACTAATAAAAAGGCAAGTGGCATATGGATAGAGATAAATTTATCCTAATTTTAATTTATTTAGCAGCTGCCTTAATAATTATCCGACTTTTCTATTGGCAATTTATTGCTCAGGTCGCATCAAATGAAATTAACGGCATTCAGGAAGTTAAGATTCCAGCTCCAAGAGGGGAAATATATGCAAAAGATGGTTTTCCGCTTGCTGCCAATCAACAAGCGTATCTTATTTATACTCTGCCAAAAGAAATTAAAAATCAACCAGAGGATATAGCAAAAAAATTAGCACCGCATCTTATATCGGAAAAATACTCAACACCCGGTGCCCAAATTTCAGATGAAGAAAAAAAGCAAAAAGAAGAAGAAATAAAACAAGAAGAGAGCAAAATATTACAAAAAATCTCACAAAAAAACTTATCCTGGGTTCAACTTGCCAGAAAAATTAAGCTTGAAGTTAAAGAAAAAATTGAAGGCTTAAACATTAATGGAGTTGGTTTTGAAGAAGATCAGAAACGGTTTTATCCTGAAGAAACTATGGCGGCTTCATTTTTGGGATTTGTTGGATCTGATAAATTTGGGGAAAGTATTGGCTATTTTGGACTTGAAGGTTATTATGATGGACAACTAAAAGGCAAATCAGGAAGACTTAAAGCAAACAAAGATCCTTTCGGATTTCCGATTCTAGTTGGTAAATATCGCCCAATTGAACCTAAAAAAGGCAGCTCTTTATATTTAACGATTGACAGAACTATCCAATTTATTGTTGAAAAAAGATTAAAAGGGTCAGTTGAAAAATATAGTGCAAAAGAAGGGACTGTTATAGTTATGGACCCTAAATCTGGCCATATACTCGCAATGGCAAGTTATCCTACATACAACCCTAGTCTCTATACGGAATTTGACCAAAGTCTCTTTAAAAATCCGGCTATTGCCGATACTTATGAACCAGGAAGTACATTTAAATTAATAACTATGTCGGCAGCTTTGGATTTAGGTGTTGTAACACCATCAACGAAGTGTGATGTTTGTTCTGGTCCAAGGCAAATATCAGGATACAAAATTTCAACCTGGAACGACAAATATTATCCCGATTCAACCATGACTGAAGTAATTGAACATTCAGATAATGTTGGTATGACCTTTGTTGCCGACAAATTAGGTATTGATAATTTATACGGTTACATAACTAAGTTTGGATTCGGCGATAAAACTCAAATAGACTTGCAAGAAGAAACTGAAGGAACCATAAGAACTCACCGGGATTGGAAGGTTATTGATTTGGCAACAGCTTCTTTTGGACAAGGAATTGCAGTAACACCCATCCAGATGGCACAAGCTGTCAGTACTATTGCCAATAAAGGTAAACAAATTTCGCCAAAAATTGTTGAAAAAATAGTTACGGAAGGCAAAGAAACAGTTGTAAAACCAGATAATATTAAGCAAGTAATTTCACCAAAAACTGCCACCCAAATTACAGAAATGATGGTCAGAGCTGTAGAAAACGGCGAAGCTCGCGCATTTAAACCCAAAGGTTATAGAATTGCCGGAAAAACAGGAACCGCCCAAATACCTGTTAGTGGCCATTATGATCCTAATAAAACCATTACCAGCTTTGTTGGGTTTGCACCCGCAGATAATCCAAAATTTGTGATGTTAGTACGCTTTACTGAACCAACGTCATCCCAATTCGGCTCCGAAACCGCAGCCCCAACTTTCTTTGCCATTGCCAAAGAAATACTCAATTATCTGGGAATTCCACCTTCTGAGAAGTAATATGTTTTAAAGAACCTATTTCCACCAGGGCATTTTTGCATTGGGATTGGAAAACAAATTTGCATCCATCAAAGACATAATAAGACCACCCAGCAAAAAAACTGCAACAGTGTCCATTGCAGAAGGAAATCTGATACCGCTTTGGGTAAAATTAAGCAGTAAAACAGAAATTGCTATGTTCAAAAACCCCCAAAGAACATTTAGGGTAGCTGCTGAGTCCTTTCCAAATGGTGTCATATGTTTATTACCGGAAATACCCGTTACTAAATGGGGAAGCGAATTAAAAGCAAATATTCCCGCAATAAAATATACAACTAACTCGGTACTCATTCTCTCACCTCCTTCACTATCTTAGAATAGGCACAAGCATAATATAAAGTCAAGGAAAATATTATTTAACAGTTTCAGCAAGAGAGGCAGAGCTTATAGTCATCAGGCTCAACGATATTAATAAGGACGGCAGTCTTTTGCCTAACTCCCTGTGTCTTTGCGTGACTCGCCAAAAATTAAGAGCGGTTTGTGTTACCACAAACGCTTCAAATAGAGAAGCAGGCACTTTAGCATTTACATCAGTAAAAGATTCCGCTAATAAAACGGATGCAAATGAGATAGCTACAAGCGATGAGAAATTAGCCAGCTTTTCTTGAGTTTCTGTATCTGTTTCACTGTTAATTTTTCTTGCGGACCATAAAAGAGCAAGTGACCCTACAACCGCGGCGAAAGCCAAAGCTCTTCCATAATTTGTCTCTAAGTAATTATCAAGCTGATCGAAGAAACCCGTGTCCTGGCTTTCAGCAACAGAAGGAAGCGAGTCTATAAAACGATGCGCCGCTGTACTTTGAAAAATACTAAAGTGATCCGGAAAAATATCTACAGATTGACCAGAGCCTAAATTAACAGAAGCAGCCGGAAGTAAAACAGAGGTAGCTACAAGTCGTCCTATTTTTTTTCTCAGCCCTAATCCGTGACGCTCAGGCATAATGTGGTGTATAATACCCCATCTTATAGTTTTATTCAAGCTAAATTATGACTAGCGAAAATCTTATAGATCTGAATCAACCGGAATTATTAATCCCTAGATTCGAAGGCGATATCAGGCCATTCGTTTATAAAGATAAAACCATCCCAATTCACAAAGGCAAAACATTATGGGACTTCGAACATGATGGACAGCAATATCAGATACCGGTTTTTTCTATCTGGGATTATGAAAGTCACGAAGAAATCGCTGGATTGATCGCTCAAGGCAAAGTCTGTGCAATGTACATGTGGGGAACATACGGAACAGGACTCTTAATCAATTCGCCGGAGTGGCCCACACCTGCCGGTTGGGGAGTTAAAGTATTAAAAGCCAATATTAAACAGGGTAGACCAGAAAATATGCCATTCGTGCCTTTCATGTATCCTGACGATATGATAGATTTTTGGGACATAGATAGACTCCACAAGAATTACCGTCATTTACAATGGGCTGGAAGTCGTCATAAGCTATATGAATCTGGCCCGGTTCACATAATTGTTCCAACAAAAAAAAGAAATCCTCATATTGACGTATCATTAATTATGGCAAATGATTATACTACCAGCTATTTTTATATGCCGCACCCTGCTTGGGAAAGAGTAGTTAAGATTTTAAGAAAAGAAATTAAACACGCAATATTTGCAGGTGGTTCACTCAACTTTCATGGAGAACTACCAGCTTTCAAAACCGGTCAACTTTATAAAGAGATTGCACAAAAATCAGATTGGTTAAAATCAATAGGACTTATTGTAGTATGCGAATTTTCAGAGATCTTTGATATAGATAGGGGACAACTTCAGATCCGCCTCGCGCAGAAAGGCTCTGACGGCGTATGCGAAGAAGCTAGAAGAGGAGCCCGCTCGCGCTACACCTGGTCTCAAGACACAGGCTATCCTGTTAAAGATGCGGCGGAGGGAGTTAGGGAAGCTTCAAGCCTAAAACCTTATGCACGCTTTAATGATTTGGTTGTTGACGCAAACGTAACAGATAGCAAAGAAGCAATGAGGCAATATGATTTGTTTGCTGCCTAACGAAATTAAACCAACTCCTCAGGAGAACAAATCTCACCCATAATAGCACTGGCTGCAACAACTTGCGCATTTGCCAAATATACTTGCCTGTGTTTACCCATACGTCCTTTAAAATTCCTGTCTGTGGCTGAAAGAACAATCTCATCTCTGTCATTTGCGTCCTCCGTTGCACCCATGCATGGCCCGCAACCCCTTCCTATAACTTCAACTCCTGCCTGCTCGAAAATCTCAAAAATACCTTCCCTTTTAAGGGTGTATTCAACCTCTCTTGTATTGGCCTGGACCTGCATTCGAACACCATCAGCAATCTTGCGCCCTTTCAATAAAGTTGCCGCTTGTCTCAAGGACTCTAAATTTCCTTGTTTGCAAGAGCCGATGTAAAAATAATCAACTTTTGTACCTTTAATTTCTGATAAAGGTACTGCATTTTGCGTGTCGCCGGGCAAAGATACCATTCTTTCAACATTAGCTAAATCAATTTCAAAGTAAGCAGCATAAGTAGCTTTTTCATCTGGGTAAACTAGAAGTTTTTCAACGGTTTCTCTGTTAAAAACGTGTCTTATCATCATGAATTCGACTAATTTTTCGTTGGGCTCAACAATTCCAGTAAAAGCTTGCCCCTCAATTGACATATTCGCAAAAGTAGCCTGCTCGTCTACATCAATCTCGTTTAAAGCTTTGCCTCCAAATTGCAGGACTTTTCCGCTGGCTATTCCGTCCTTAAACTGCTGCATGGAAATAAGGTAGAGCATTACGTCTGTAGTGGTTATTCCCTCCTTTAATTTACCCTTCAAAAGTACTCTAATTGTTTCCGGTACTTCCAAGGGAATATCATCTGTAAGCAGTGCTGCAGCAAGCTCAGAAGCGCCTTTACCTACAGCTAGAGCATTAGCAACGCCCAAATGGCACGTATGCGAATCATTCCCTAAAACCAGTTCTCCCGGCAGAACATGTCTCTCAAGCATAACAGTGTGGCAAATTCCTTCAACGCCTTCGCGTCCCGCCCTATATTCACCAATTGCGTATTTTTGGGCAAAAGCTCTTTGCGCGTCACGATGTCTAACGGTAACAGGAATGTTTGGGGACATCAAAGCAAGGTGGTCCTCAAAAAGCCAAGTGTTTTCGCTCTTTACAGGCGCTTCTTGGCCAAAGGTCTCTTCAAGAACCTGCTGGGAAATGATTGTCTGCAGTTCGTAAGCATACTTTTTATCTACTTTCACAATTAAAACATCTCCCGGTTTAACAGCAACTACTCCGTCATCCGAACTATCATCAACTCTGGCATTTTTTGCAATTATTTTCTCGGCAATGGTCATTGCCCTTTTTGCAGTATCCACAGTTGGAACACGTACTTTTCCTTCAAGCCTTGCCCTTGTATATTGAAGAAGTCCTCCAAAGTTGAGAATATCTTGACTCAACTTATCGTAATGAGAAATTACTTCATTCCGCCTAACAACTTCGCTACGAACTAACTTTGCCCAAACTTCACTTTCAAGAGGTAATGTAAAAATTCCCCAATTGCGGCAGTTTTCCCAGAAAATACGCTCAAAAGATCTGGCAATAACAAATCCAATCCCAGCACCTCTTAGGGCAAGCTGTAAATGTTCGCGAGAAGAGCCTCTACCTGCAGATTCACCAAGAACAAGGACTTGAGAATTTGATTCCTTAATATCACCAGTTTTGATACCTTCGTACCCTGTGCCCAAATATCTTCCTAAATTCTCACTGTCGGAAAACTGCATACAGTACTGACTGGGAATCAACTGATCTGTATTTGTCCAATCAAGAAGCAAATCAGGATCTGTAACTTGAAAATCCGCACCCTCAATTTGAGCACGAATAAGCGCAGGATCCTTGGTTAACCACAATACTCTACCTGTAATGCTTAAAGACTCTGCAGAAAAATCAGTTTCATAAGCTTGCTTTCCTTGTTCTTTATGTGACATGATTATTTTATAGGCCCTACATTATACATCTGAGTTGAATGGTAGGTCTATTATAAGTTACCTATGAGCGAGAGAATACCAACGTACGATTGGTCTAATCACGAAGGGCCAACGTCTCAGGTTAAGGCTTCAGTTTTTCCGGTTGAAATTGATGATGAAACCCTTCGAGATGGTCTTCAGGGAATACAGTTAGAGAGTCACCCTAGCTTAGAGAAAAAGAGAATTTATCTCCGTTTGGCTTCTCAGTTTGTTGATCACGCTGATATTGGTTTTCCGGGGAGTGAAGAGCTTCATAAAAAAGAAATAGCCCAGCTCATATCTTTCGTAGAAGCTAGAAATTTGGGCATTTCTTTAAGTGCAGCAGCGAGGGGGGCAATGAAGTCAGACATCGAGCCGATTATTGATATTTCTCATGGATTAGATGGCTATCGTCTAGAAGCAGACATTTTTTTAGATAGTAGCAGTTTGAGAGCTAAGGTTGAAGGCTGGGATAGAAGTGAGAAATTTAAACAACTACGAGATAATATTTCATTGCTTCATAAGCACAATTTACCTGTTATGTTTGTTGCTGAGAGAGCAACATCAACTTCTCCAGAAGAGCTCGGTGAGGTTTTTCAGATAGCCGCAGATCTTGGCGTTGAAAGATTATGTATTGCTGACACGCAAGGCAGAGCAAACCACAGGGCAATACAGAACATCTTTAGATGGAGTTTCAGTGAATTTGCGCAAAAATTCCCTGACATAAAATGGGACGCCCATTTTCATAATGGTAGAGGACTCGGGATCTCGAATTGTTTAATAGCTTCTGAAGAAGGTGTGGACAGAGTTCATGCAACGAGTTTTTGTATCGGTGAAGGTCCAGGCAATGCTGATTTAGCAACTCTTTTGATAAATCTAAATTTATCCGGTTATCGAGATAAAGACTTGAGGGAATTGAATAAATTTAGTCGAATTGCATCAGAGCTTCTCGAATTCCCTATAAGCTCGAACGCACCCGTAATTGGCAAAAGCTCTTTCGCAACAGGGTCTGGGGTTCATGCAGCCGCCCTTCATAAGGAAGCATCTTTAAATGGAGAAGTGGGTATATATTTTCCATTTCCACCAGGTGATGTTGGTGCCACGCCGGATGTTAGAGTTGGTCCTTTTAGCGGTGCTCACAATGTTTATTTGGTACTAAAAAGGTTGCAAATCGAACCAACAGAGGAAATCGTTCAAGCCATTCTAGCCGAGGCTAAGGAACAAAGAAACCTACTTATTGATGAAACAATTATAGGTATTACTCAACAATTCTTAAATGGGGAAAAGCAAAAAATCTAGCCTCGCAGCCATGCTATACTGGGTTTAATGTCTGACGCTCCTACACCTTACTCAAAAAAAACCTTCGAAGCATTGTGGGAAATTGAAAAGGTAGTACTTGAAACAGTAGATTTTGAAGAGGCAACTAAAAAAGTAGTCAATATAGTTCTTAATCAGTTAGGCTACCTAAAGTATGGTTACCATGTTATAGTCTTAACACTTCTTGATAATGAGAAGAAAATGTTAAGAAGAATAGCTATTTCGGAAACGGAAGCAGCAAGAAAATTTCTTCAAGCCTCACCAATTCCTTTTCAAAAAATCGAAATACCCCTAGCAACTAAGGAGAACTTGTTAGTTAAGGCTATCGATCAAGGCAAAATACAGATAACTAGCCAAGTAGCCGATGTTTTATACCCTGCCTTATCAAAAGAATGGGTAGAAAATTTTCAGCAAAAATTAGGAATTAAAACCAGCATTGTTTTTCCTGTAAAAGCCAGAGAAAAAATGCTAGGGGCGCTAATTTTCAGTTTAAATAAAGATAATTCAGAGATAAAAGAAGAAGAATGGGTGATACTAGACAGTTTTGTAGGTGCCGTGGGTATTGCGCTTGATAATGCACTTTTATTTAGATCATTAAAGTTAACTACCCAAAAGCTTGATAAAGCTAATAAAAGACTAAAGGAACTTGATAAGCTCAAAGATGACTTTGTTTCATTGGCTTCCCATGAACTTAGGACTCCCATGACTGCTATTAAAAGCTATCTTTGGATGGCCTTAAATAAAAAGAAATACGAACTTTCGAGCGATCTTAGCAGGTATCTTCAAAGAGCATACATTTCCACAGAAAGATTAATTAATTTAGTTAATGATATGTTAAATATTTCCAGAATAGAAAGTGGTCGGTTGGCACTGATACTTTCCGAAATTGATTTAGTTGATCTTGCAAACGACGTGGTTGAAGAAGTCCTACCAAAAGCGCTAGAGCGAAAAATCTCACTAAAGATAGATTCAAAAAGCGTATCCAGTGTGCTTTGTGATAAAGATAAAATCCATGAAGTTATTATCAATTTAATTGGAAATTCACTCAAATTTACGAAACCAGGCGGCAACATAGTTATTAGTTTCGACCAAAAACCGCCATATGTTTATTTTTCCGTTACAGATACCGGTGTCGGTGTGACTAAAAGGGATATGGACAGGCTATTTAAAAAATTTAGTATGGTAGAACATTCCTATGTAGCTGCATCCACATCCGGCGGAACAGGCCTCGGTTTGTATATTTCGAAATCAATTATTAACTTTCACAAAGGTACAATATCTGCTTACAGCCCGGGTACAGGCAAGGGGTCGACTTTTACCTTTAGTCTCCCGATTATTGACACGACTGTTGCCAAAGAACTTCAACAAGAAACACCAAAATTGACTGAAGAAACTAAAGGACTTGAGAAAAAATCATTAAATTTCATTTGACAAAATAATTTGTAAAGCAGTTTAATCAAAGCAACCATTTCATTATGAATACACAAAAAATTCTACTTATAGAAGACGACCAATTTACCAGGGAACTATATGAAGAAGTCATCAAAGATGCTGGTTTTGCTATTGACACTGCAACTAACGGCGAAGAAGGCTTGGAAAAAATACGCCAAGGCACCTATTCTCTAATATTACTTGACATTATGATGCCAAAAATGGATGGAATAGAAGTTCTAAGATCTCTTAAAAATAATCCCCCAAATATTAAGAATGGGCCAATCATAATACTGACCAACCTTACCAACGATCCTGTTTTGAATTCTGCATATGGCTTAAATGCCAAAGATTACATTGTTAAATCTGATATTACGCCGGGGGACTTAATAGATAAAATAAAAGTTTTTATTGAGCAATCTAATCACTCCCAAGAAGAATCTGAAAACCTCAAATCTTAAATATTAAGTGGATATGTTCACCTAGCTGCTATTATTCTCCCATGATCTCCTCAATAAGAATCGTACTTCCGGGAACGGTCAGGCTTTTTTTTAGAATTATTATGGGAGAAATAAAAATCCTTATCGTTTTCTTGCCATATTTTATATCTTTTGGCCCAATTGGTACTCTTTCCTGGAGGCAAATTGTGATATCCCCTTTAAGATCATAATCTCCCCCCAAACTATTCTGAAATTCGTCTACTGTCCAGTTTTTATTTTCTTCAACCCCTAAAATTTTACAAGCTGCCGAATTTTTCAAAGTTATCTTGTTATAATCATCAAGTATTAAAAATCCAATAGGTAAATTTTCAATTGCAGAAAGCAATTTTGTTTTTTCTCTTTCTACCTCAAACCATTCGCGACTAAGCTTGGATTTTGCTACCTCCAAAATTTTTATTCTATCTTTTAAAGATTGTGTGTCGTTGGCCATATTTAAATTACATGATAATTGAAGCAAGAACTAATCTTACTGTCAATTATAATTATGCCGATATTTTTCTCATTTCCAAGTAGAATGTTAGAATAAGCATCAGATGTGGCAACAATTTAAGAATTATTATCATTTACTACAGGCCTTTTTTGCAGCGGTCTATTTTGGGTTTCCCTCCCAAAAAATAAAAGTTATTGGTGTGACAGGCACAGATGGTAAAACCACAACCGTGAATTTAATCTACCATATTTTAAAAAGTACACATATCAATGTCTCCATGGTCTCCTCAGTTGGGGCTAAAATAGGCAAATATGACTATGATACCGGTCTTCATGTTTCAACACCAAGCCCCTGGCATGTGCAAAAATATCTAAAAAAAGCTGTAGATACTGGAAGTAAATACTTCGTCATAGAAGCAACATCTCATGGACTAGACCAAAACCGTCTTGCATTTGTCGATTTTGAAATAGGAATATTGACAAATATTACTCACGAGCATCTTGATTACCATAAAAATTGGAAGCAATACGCACTTTCTAAACTAATACTCTTGGAAAATTCCAAGCTCAAGATTATAAATCTCGATGATAACTCGTTTAAATTTGTCAGAAATAAAATCGGAGGGGAAATCCTAACATATTCCAAAGAAAAAAAAGCTGATATTAACACTAAAAACTTCCACATACTTCTCAATATCGACGGTCATTATAATTTGTCTAATGCCCTAGCAGCATGTGCCGTCGCAACTTCAATTGGAGTGCCCAAACAGCAAATATTAAAAGTCATATCAACTTTCAAAGGTGTAAAAGGTAGATTCGAAAAAATTGATATTGGTCAGAAGTTCAAAGTTTTTATTGATTTTGCCCATACACCCAACGGTCTTGAAAATGTACTGACAAGTCTTAAGTCAAAATTGAAAAAAGGTGGCAGACTAATCGCCGTGTTTGGATCAGCAGGCGCAAGAGATACCCTCAAAAGAGCAACTATGGGTAAAGTTGCCAGCAAAATTGCAGATGTTATCATACTAACTTCGGAAGATCCTAGAGGCGAAGATCCACAAAAAATTTGTCAGGAAATTGCCCAAGGGGTGAGAGGTAAAGTTTTAAATAAAAACTACCATATTATTGTCGATCGAAGACATGCTATCGAGTTTGCGATAAATATGGCCAAGGATGATGATATAATTGGTCTTTTTGGCAAAGGTCACGAGAGGTCAATTAACATAAAAGGAGAAGAGTATCCATGGGATGAATTTAAAGTTGCTTCACAAGCTTTAAAAAAACGCCTTAAAGTTTAAAATGAAAAAAAACGGGGATCTTGCGGCAATAGTTTTAGCAGCAGGTTTGGGAACAAGGATGAAGTCTTCTCTATCCAAGGTTCTACATTTTGTTGCCGCCAAAACAATTATTGAAAGAACGTGTATGCTTTTAGATGATTTAAAACCTGTTCAAACTATTATTGTCGTAAATAGGTCAAACAAAGATCAAATTATCAATTTATCCAAGAATAATTATCGATACGTTTTACAACCTAGACCCTCTGGTACGGCCGATGCTCTAAAAAGTACACTTTTGCATCTTAAAAAACAAATTAGACACGTTCTCGTTCTCTATGGTGATGATAATATTTTTTATAAGACCCAAACACTGCAAAAAGTATACCAAAAACACTTTAGGGAAAAATCAACGATCACTTTCGTAACGGTCAAAAAACAAAACCCAACGGGTTTTGGCAGAGTTTTTAAAGAAAATAATAAGGTTATCGGAATAATTGAAGAAAAAGATGCTGACAAAAATCAAAAGAAAATTAATGAAATTAACAACGGAGTCTACCTCTTTAAAAGAAAATGGCTTGAAAAAAATATTTCTAAGCTAACTCCATCAGATATTACTAAAGAACTATACCTGACAGATCTTATAAATCTAGCATCAAACCAAAACCAAAATGTCAAAACGTATCTACTTAAAGACAATAATCAATTTTTTGCAATTTCAACTGCCAGTGACTTAAAAAAAGCGAACATTCTTTTTGAAAAAAGAATTCACATTATGGGTATTCGTGGTGCTGGCGCCTCAGCTGTTACCAAAATCGCCCAAAATTACGGATTTATTGTTGACGGGTGCGACATACAAAAGGAATCTCCATATGATGTAAATCTTAAAAATATCCAAATAGAGGAAGGTCACAATCAATCTCACATTACAAACATTTCTAAACTAATTGTTTCACCGGCAGTTTTAAAATTTTCGCCCCAAAATGCCGAACTTTTAAGAGCAAAAAAAGAACATATCAGGGTACAAACATGGCAACAATTTCAAGGAGAAATTTTACAAAAAGGTAAGTTTGTCATATCTGTTGCTGGAGCATATGGCAAGTCTACAACAACAGCAATGATTGCCAACATCCTAAAAGATGCAGGTCTTGATCCAACTTGCGAAATTGGTGCCAATGTTATCAATTGGGGTAAAAATTACCAACTTGGTAAATCTAAATACTATATCTGCGAAGCGGATGAATATATGGATAACTTTTTAAGCTACAAACCGGATATCGCCGTAATTCTCAATACCAAGTGGGATCATCCGGACTATTTTAAAAATAAAAAAGATCTTAACAACTCTTACATAAAATTTATAAACAATTTAAAATTTGGTGGCTGTCTTATAACGACAGCTGAAGTGATAAATTTAATCCGTAAATCAATCAGAAGTGATATAAAAATAATAAAAATTAAAAATTTTAATAGCATCAGATTAAAAATTATTGGTAATTTTAGGAAACAAAATGCCAATGCAGCTCTCACACTGGCCCAAATTTTAAATTTAAACATAAAAAAAGCCCAGGAATCTCTTAGTTTATTTAAGGGCATAAAAAGAAGATTAGAATACAAAGGGAAAATAAAAGAAACAAAATTTTATGACGATTATGCAGTTGCGCCAATTACAATTCAAACAACCATAAATGCGTTGGCAAAAAAATTTAAAGATAAAAAAATTCTTTTGGTTTTAGAACCACATACCTTCTCGAGAGTTAATTTTTTTTTTAATGCATATGTAATTAGTATTAAGACATCTAAAATTAATCGAGTTTTCATAACCGACGTTTACCCTGCTCGCGAAAAAGGGAACGTAAAAGAACTTTCGATAAAACTTGCAAAAGCCGTAGGTAAAAAGGCACAGTTCACAGGGTCTCTAAATCAAACAGCCAATACACTTTCGCAAAACTTAGATAAATTTGAAATTGTATGTTCAATGGGAGCAGGGGATAGTTATAGATTCTACGATCTCGTTAAAATAAGTCATCAAAAGGAAAATCCTTTTTCGAAGGATTCTCCTAAATAAAAATATGAATCAAGACCAGGTCGAAAAATTAAAAGAAACACTAGGACCGCTTAGAATTCTCGAAAACGAGCCATTAAGTAAACACACCTATTTCAAAATAGGTGGTCCGGCAAAAATTTATTTTGAAGCAAAATCTCTCGACGACCTAAGCCTTGCCTTGGAAACAGCTTTGGCTAATGAAATCCCATTTGTTGTACTGGGTGCAGGAGCAAATGTCCTTGTTTCCGACTACGGTTTCGAGGGATTAGTAATTAAAAACCAGGCAGCATCAACCAAGATAGTCGGTTTCAAGGGAACCTACAGCAAACATGGCCGAGGTATAAGAAATGCACTGGTATTGGCAACTTCTGGAACCTTAATGAATCAACTAGCTCGCTTTACCCTAGATCAAGGTCTTGAAGGCTTAGAATTCCTGCTTTCTGTCCCAGGTACCCTTGGCGGAGGTCTCAAAATTAATGCACATTTTGAAGTTGAAAGAGATCAGTTTATAGGAAATCGTCTAGTTAGTGCAACACTTTTTGACCCAAAGACAGTAAAAACTAAAACAGTTGATTCTTCTTATTTCAATTTTGCATATGATTATTCACGCATCCAGCAAACCGGTGAAATTGTGCTTGACGCAACTTTTCGATTAGATAAAGCAAAAGATCCATCCACTCTCTGGCAAAAAGCCATGGATAACGTTAAGAGAAGAAATGAGGAACAGCCAGTCGGCATTGCGTGTTCTGGTTGTATTTTCAAAAATATCAGCGATCAAAATGCCATAAGACTTGCTACACCTAACCTGACGACATCTGCAGGATACGTAATTGAAAGTTTAAATCTTAAAGGAACTAGAATTGGTGGTGCTGAAATTTCCAGTCAACACGCAAATTTTATTCTTAACACGAACAATGCTACATCATCTGACGTGCTAAAATTAATAAACTTGATAAAAGACAAGGCAAAAAATACTTACGGTTTGGAACTTAAAGAGGAGATTTTTTACATCGGGGATTTCAGTCAAGAATCATGATATTTACGAATTTTTACTTTCGACTTTGACTTTTTACTATCAACTCAACTTTATGGCTAAATTTGAAATTATAGGCCCAACCAAACTTTCAGGTTCAATCAAAATAGCTGGTAATAAAAATTCCGTTTTGCCTATAATGGCAGCATCACTATTAACCGATCAGATATGTACTCTAGAAAACGTACCCGACATTTCAGACGTAGGGGTAATGACAGAACTTCTTGAAATCGCCGGTGCAAAAATTCAAAAGAATGGCTCAAACATAAAAATTAATGCCAAAAATATAAAATTTTCATCTTTTCCAACAAGTCTCACCAGTAAACTCAGAGCTTCAATATTGCTTTTAGCGCCAGTATTAGCAAGGCTTGGCAAAATCGAGATGGGATTCCCAGGCGGAGATATTATAGGCAGACGTCCGCTTGATTCGCATATTCAGGTACTAACGTCCATGGGTGCAAAAATTAAAGAAGAAAACGATTTAATTCACGCTACAGCAGATGGCTTCCAAGGCGTAGAAATTTTCTTGCAAGAAGCCTCTGTAACTGCAACCGAAAATGCTCTGATTGCCGCAAGTGTTGCCAAAGGCTTAACAACAATTAAAAGAGCAGCACAAGAACCGCATGTTATCGACCTATGTCATTTCCTGCAAAAAATGGGTGCTCAAATTGAAGGAGTCGGAACCTCAATTCTTAGAGTAAATGGTGTTAATAACCTATCAGGAGCCAATCACAGGGTAAGACCAGACCACGTTGAAGTTGGTACATTTGCAATTCTTGCGGCACTCACACACGGCAAAATCGAAATTTACCCAATAATTACCCAAGACTTAGATATGATTCTCCTAATTCTTAAAAAGTTTGGGGCAAAGTTCAAAATTTCCGATGATAAGTTAACCATAGAAGACAGTAAATTAAATGCGGTTGAAAAAGTCGTAACCGATATCTGGCCGGGGTTTCCAACAGATCTAATGGCACCAATGATTGTTTTAGCAACGCAGGCAAAAGGTATGACAATTTTACATGATTGGATGTATGAGTCCCGTATGTTTTTTGTTGATAAACTCCTGTCAATGGGTGCCAAAGTAGAGATAGCCGATCCACACAGAGTTTTTGTTTATGGTGCCACCAAACTGCGCGGTCAAGTTCTGGACACCCCGGATATTAGAGCAGGAATTGCTCTTGTAATAGCAGCATTAATTGCAAAAGGAAAAAGCACAATCGAACGAGCAGAATTGATAGAAAGAGGTTATGAAAACATCGTCGAAAGACTCTCTGCTCTCGGCGCAAAGATAAAAAGGATCCAGTAAAAACTTCCCCCCCCATGTCTAAAAAACTTAACGTCGCGGTATTAATGGGAGGAAATTCTCCCGAATATAAGATATCGTTATCCTCTGGTAGGGAAGTAGTTAAAAATCTTAATTCAAAAAAGTACAATATTTTGCCAATTATCATATCTCGCGACGGACAAAATTGGAAAATAGGGGAGAGCCAAAAAAATTTAAAATTTAAAATAGAAAATTTAAAATTAGACTTGGCTTTCATTGCGATGCACGGCCCATATGGTGAGGATGGAACTATCCAGGGATTTTTAGAGCTAATAGGCGTTCCCTATACTGGTTCAAAAGTGCTGGCCTCAGCATTAGGAATGGACAAAATTTACTCAAGGAAATTATTTACTCAAGCGAAATTAAAAACTCCTAAATTTATACAAGTTGAAAAAAGTTACAATCTTAAATATATCCTAAAGAAACTCAACCTCCCCTTTTTTGTCAAACCAAATAATCAGGGGTCGTCAATAGGAACAAGTATTGTAAAAACCTCAAAAGTTTTAAAACAGGCTATTCATACAGCTCATCATTATTCAGATATTGCCTTAGTTGAAGAGTTTATCGAAGGTATCGAGATCACCTGTGCCATCATTGGCAATGACAAGCCGAGAGCCTTACCACTTGTTGAAATTATTCCCAAAAAAGAGTTTTTTGATTATGA
>MFBO01000036.1:22978-23164 GCA_001774995.1 Candidatus Curtissbacteria bacterium RIFCSPLOWO2_01_FULL_38_11b
ATAATGAAAGACTTTGCGACGAAATAATTCCGGCAAGAATTTCAAAAGCAATATCCCAAAAAGCAAAAATTGCCGCCATCAGTGCTTACAAGTCTATCGGCTGCAGGGGATTTGGTAGAGTAGACATGATTATTCAAAATAATAATATCTTTGTTCTTGAAGTCAACACAATTCCAGGCTTAACCC
>MFBO01000036.1:23249-27560 GCA_001774995.1 Candidatus Curtissbacteria bacterium RIFCSPLOWO2_01_FULL_38_11b
ATAGTTATTAATATATAATTGATTTATATGCAGAAAACCCACGTCTTTCAAGAAATAAAAACATGGAAGCGGCCTTTTCATCGTCTTTACGCCAAAATTAGCAGTTTGTATCTGAAAATTCTACCGAATGTAGAAGTAATCGGTATTACCGGTTCTGTTGGCAAAACTTTAACTCAAAATGCTATATATTCTGTTCTTTCTCAAAAATTTCACACTGTTGTAGGTAATGAAAATCTCGATCCAACTTTCAGGATCCCCAAAACTATTTTAAAAACAAAACCGTGGGATCAAAAACTTATCCTTGAATATGGTGTCGAGCATCCCGAGGATATGGATTATTATTTGAAAATAGCCAAACCAAAAGTTGCAATCTTAACTCTAATTGCACCAACACACACAAAATATTTTAAAAATGTTCAAGGTGTTTTTGAAGAAAAAGTCAAACTTGTTAAAGTTCTTCCAAAAAACGGTTATGCAATCTTGAATGCAGATGATCCTTTTTCATATAAAGCGAAAAACTCAATCTTATCATCAACATTCTGGTTTGGGCAAAGAGCAAAAGGAGGGGTAAAAATCTCTCATTTTACCCAAAATCTAAAAGGTTCAAAGTTTAGACTCCATTATAAAGGTCAAATGGCCACTGTTTCTTGGAAAATTATAGGCAAGCATCATTTGATGTCTGTTTACATTTCAGCGACATTAGGGATTATAAATGGTCTTAAATTAAAGCAAATTGCTACCGGTCTCTCAAAAACAAAAGTTCCCAAACACAGGTTGAATTTAATTTCAAGGAAAAACTTTACTATTATTGACGATGCCTACAATTCTTCCCCTAAAGCTTCAGAGCAATCGATTACAACCCTAGTTGACCTCGGGAAGAGAAAAACCAAAATTGCCGTATTAGGCGAGATGAAAGACTTGGGTACCATAAGCAATTCTGCTCATGTCGCTTTAGGTCAAAAAATTGCAAAAACTAAAATCAACTACCTAATAACTGTTGGCAAAAAAGCTGAAATAATTGCCGATTCTGCAAAAAAAACCGGTTTTACGAGGAAAATTATTAAAACTCAAGATAGTATTAAGGCGATTGAAGCAATCAAAAAGCTAAACCTAAAAGGTTCAATAATTCTAGTTAAAGGTTCACGTCACGCACATTTGGAGCGAATAGTCTTAGCACTTTTAGGCAAATCTACAAAAATCAATTGTTATTACTGCGGCGAACTCAATAGAGTATAATTTATAAGTTGGTACTTTTTAAAAATGGTTCAAATTTTAGGCTTAATCCTTCTTTCTTTTGTTGTAATCTCCGTTCTTCTAGTTCCCTATATTAATCTTCTTTACAAATTAAAATTTACAAGACAGAAACAAAAAACGCGGGATATTTTCGAAGTTAGAACTCACATTTTTGATAAACTTCATGAACACAAATTTGGAACGCCAGTTGGTGGTGGAGCCTTGATTATTTTTGTTGTAACTGTTCTCTATTTTTTGGCAACAACACTAATGCCTTATCTTGGCATAGAAAGAACATCTATTTACCCTTTTAAAAAAGAATTTCAAATTTTACTTTTCACTTTTTTATCATTTGGTGCTTTGGGTCTTTATGACGATTTGCGAAAAACCTTCGGTTTTAAAAAGGAAAAATTCTGGGGATTACGCTTCAGAGTCAAGTTTTTATTCCAGTGGCTTCTAGCGTTAGCTGTATCTGCATACCTATACTTTACCTTGGGTATAGATATCGTTAATGTCAGGTTCTTTGATGTAATCGATTTAGGTATCTTCTATATTCCGTTTGCCGCCTTTACTATTGTTGCCTTTGCAAACGCTGTAAATATCTCAGACGGTTTAGACGGTCAGGCTTCGGGCTTACTTTTTATTAGTCTTATTGCTCTTCTTATCATGTCAGCGTCAATTCTAGATACAACGCTTTCAATATTTTTGGGTCTTTGGATTGGCTCATTGATAGCCTTTTTATATTTTAATGTCTGGCCAGCAAGAATCATGCTAGGTGATGTCGGAGCAATGTCCTTTGGTGCAACGCTAGCAGTTGCTGGGCTTTTACTTGGCAAACCGATTGGCTTAATAATAATTGGTGGAATGCTTGTTGTAGAGGTGGCATCATCGCTTGTCCAGATACTTTCAAAAAAAATTAGAAAAAGAAAAGTATTTGGAGTAGCACCGCTTCATCTATGGCTTCAGTACAAAGGCTGGGAAGAACCAAAAATAGTCTCTCGGTTTTGGCTTGCTCAACTTATGTTTGCAATTTTTGGACTTTGGCTCTCATTTTTTTAAAATGCCAGATACAAGAATGATAGGTGTGTTTGATTCGGGTGTTGGCGGCCTTTCCATCTTTAAAGAAGTTAAAAAGTTGCTTCCCAAAGAATCATTTGTCTTCCTAGCTGACCAAGCCAATATACCTTATGGCGGCAAAACCAAAAAACAGTTAAAAAATCTTTGCGAAAAAACCACAAAATTCCTACTTGGACAAGATATAAAAATGTTGGTAGTTGCCTGCAACACGGCCAGCTGCTATGCAATTGAGCATTTAAGATCAAAATTCTCAATTCCAATTGTCGGAGTAGTTCCAGCTATCAAACCTGCAATAAATTTAACTCAAAGTGGAAAGATCGCAGTTCTGTCCACACCAGCTACAGCCAAAAGTAAATATCTTGACAAATTAGTTAAAAAATTCGCAAATGACAAAAAAGTCTTAAGATTAGGTTGTAAGGGTTTGGAAGATTCTATCGAAATACAAGACGATAAAAAAATAGAAAAATTGCTAAATATTTATATAGCCAAAGTTAAAAGATTCGGTGCCGATGTCATTGTATTAGGTTGCACGCACTATCCTTTCTTAAGAGAAAAAATAGCCAAAAGGTTAGGTTCAAAGGTCGAAATTATCGATTCTGGCAAAGCAGTTGCCAAAAGAGTGAGTAATCTTCTGGAAGCATCGCCACTAATCGCGCAAAAAAATGTCGAAGAAATTTTTTTTACTACCGGTGATCCCCGACAATTTTCACAAGTTGCCTCAAAACTACTAAAATATAAAGTAGCTGGCAAAAAAGCCTATTTATAATTTCGAAGAAATTACATCAGCGAGCGAAGCGAGGCTGTTATAATATTCAAATTTAATGATAATATCAAAAAAAATTGCTATTTTTGGTTTCGGCAAAGAAGGTTTAGCTGCCGCAAATTTTCTTGGCAACAATAATCATATATCAATTATTGATGATAAATTACAATCAGAAATTGATCAGGAAATTTTCAAAAAGTTAAAATCCAAAAATGTGAATTTTTCTTTTGGTAAAAATTTCCCAAAAGATGAAAAATTTGATCTATTAATCAGGTCTCCCGGATTTCGACCTGATCATCCCAAAATCGCTCATTTTACCCGTCAAGGAATCTTCCTGACGTCACCAACGAATATCTTTTTCGAAAACTACAAAGGGTTAACTATTGGAGTTACGGGTACAAAAGGCAAAGGTACGACCGCCACCTTAATATACGAATTTTTAAAAACTCAATTTGAGAATATATTTTTGGCTGGTAATATAGGGTTGCCTCCTCTAGAAATTTTTCCCCATTTAAAAAAACAAAGTATTGTAGTTTTAGAGCTTTCAAGTTTTCAGCTAATGGATCTTAAATATAGCCCCCATATAGCTATCGTTTTAATGGTAACTTCCGACCATCTAGACTGGCATAAGAACCAGAATGAATATATAAAAGCAAAAGAATCGATTATCAAATTCCAAAGCAGTAAGGATTACGCCGTAATCAATAGCGACTTTAAAACATCATTAAAATACGCATCAAAAACTAAAGCCAAAGTTTATTATTTTTCTACAGTCGGTATGACAAACAGTGTTTACATGAAGGATGCCTTTATTTATTCACAAATTGGCAAACTCCAAAAAATTTGCAAAACCTCAAGTGTCTTATTACCAGGTAAACACAATTTGCAAAATGTCTGCGCAGCGACAGCAGTTGCCCAAATTCTTCAAATTAAAAAGAACAACATCCAAAAAGTTCTGACACGCTTTAAGGGACTCAAACACAGGTTGCAATTAGTGCGCCAAATCAAAGGTATTAGTTATTATAACGATTCGTATTCGACTATCCCAGCAACTACGATTGCTGCAATCGAAGCATTCGATAATCCCAAAATATTAATCCTAGGCGGTTCATCTAAAAACTCTGATTTTGATAATCTTGGAGAAAAAATTATTCAAAATAGCTCTATAAAAGCTCTAATTTTAATAGGTCGGGAAAGCTCAAGAATTAAAAAAACGCTAAACTTGCATGGAAATTTTA
>MFBO01000036.1:27583-43654 GCA_001774995.1 Candidatus Curtissbacteria bacterium RIFCSPLOWO2_01_FULL_38_11b
AAAGCGATGGGGCAAATTGTTAAAAAAGCGTCGGAAATTGCAAATTATGGCGATGTTATACTTCTTTCTCCTGCTTGTGCTTCTTTTGATATGTTCAAAAATTATGAAGATCGAGGCCAACAATTTCTTGACGCAGTCAACAAACTCTAATTTAATGGTCACAAAAACCCAACAGGCGAAAAAAAGAAACATCGCCAAATTTGATTATTGGTTACTTTTGTCGACATTAATTCTCACAGCAGTTGGCATAGTTGTAATTTATGATGCTTCAATAGTCACAGCTTTCAGAGATTTTGGCGATAAATTATACTTTTTTAAAAATCAACTAGCATGGGCAACACTGGGATTAATTGCGCTCCCGTTTTTCGTCTTCTTTGATTACCATAAGCTAATTAAGTATTCACACGTTTTTTTAATTGGTGCAATCGTGCTTTTGATAACTGTTTTTATTCCCCATCTTGGTACAGAAATATTAGGAGCTAAACGTTGGCTCACAATTTCAAATTTTACTTTTCAACCATCGGAGTTTACTAAATTAGCAATTATTTTTTATGCTACATCCATTATGTCAAAACTTCACAATTTTAAAATCAGAATACTTGATGCCGCTATAGTTTATTTTTTGCCAATATCCCTGGCAACAATTTTAGTGATCCTGCAGCCGGATTTAGGAACAGCACTGATTTTTATTGCAATTACATTTGTAATTTATTTTGCCGGAAACGCACCAATATGGCATTTTTTACTCACATTGCCAATCTTCATAATTGGCGTAATAAGTGCAATTCTTATTAAACCATATAGAATGGAAAGACTTAAAGCGTTTTTAGATCCAAATTATGATCCTCTTGGGGCATCTTATCAAATTAATCAAATAATTATCGCGTTGTCATCAGGAGGGGTATTTGGAGTTGGCTTAGGTGGAGCAAAAAGTAAATTTGAATTTGTTCCTGAAATCCATAACGACGCAATTTTTGCACTTATTGTTGAGGAAATTGGCTTTATCGGAGGCGTCATTTTAATTGGTGTTTTCTTATTTTTAATAACCAGAGCAATAAAAATTGCTAAAGATGCACCCGATTTTACAGGTAAATTGCTGGCAATAGGCATTGCCGGTCTTTTGGCTTCCCAGAGTTTATTAAATCTGGCTTCGGTTGTTGCCCTAATTCCTCTAACAGGTATTCCCTTACCGTTTATCTCATACGGAGGCTCGTCACTTTTTGTCACCCTTTTATCTATAGGAATACTTCTAAATATTAAAAAACAATCATGAAGGAAATAGTTATAACTGGTGGACACTTAACCCCAGCCTTATCATTAATTGAAAATCTAAAAGAAAAAAAAGAAATAAGGCTGTATTTTTTGGGTCGAAAATATTCAACTGAGGGGTCCAAAAATCTATCAGCAGAGTATCAAATAATATCGAAACTTAATATCCATTTCCATTCAATTACAGCCGGCAGAATTCAGCGCAAATTCACCGAATTCACAATACCAGCTCTCTTAAAAATCCCAGTAGGTTTTATCCAAAGTTTTATATATCTTTTAAAGAAAAGACCCAACCTAATTGTTGCCTTCGGAGGCTACCTGTCTTTTCCGGTTGTGTTTACAGGCTGGATTCTTGGTATTAAGTCGGTTACCCATGAGCAAAGTACAAAACCAGGAATTGCCAATAAACTTAATTCATTATTCGTTGAAAAAATTTATCTTTCATGGCCCGGCACCCAAAAATATTTTGCTAAAGACAAATCACAAGTCATTGGCAATTTGACTCGCCAAGCTATTTTCAAAAAAAACGCAAGTGATGTAAGAATTCAAAAATTTCTAAAAACAAATAGGAAACTTATTTTTGTTACTGGTGGTAATCAAGGTTCTCATTTTATAAATAAGCTAATATTCAAACTTTTACCGCAGCTTTCAGACTATCAAATAATCCATCAGGTCGGTACTGCTAATTATCATGGTGACTTAGACATTGCAAACAAGATTAAATATCAAAATTATCATGCTATCGACTATATTAAAGAAGATGATATCGGAGCCGCCTATTCAAGATCCGATCTTGTTATCAGCCGTTCTGGTGCCAATACTGTTTGGGATTTGGCAACTTTGGCAAAAGTCGCAATTCTTGTGCCACTGCCAATATCTGCAAGCGGAGAGCAGAAAGCAAATGCCCAAATTTTGGAGGAAGCGGGCTCAGCAATTGTAGCAAATCAAGAAAATCTGAACACTTCAAACCTTAGAGAAAAAATTGACTATATCATGGGAAATTACCCCAAATTCCAAAAAAATGCCCAGATATTCCAAAAAACCCTCCCCCAGAACGCAAACCAAACTCTTGCATCAGAGATTAAAAAGTTAATAGGAACTAAAACCCAAGATGGTTGAAAAATTAATTCTTTTATAGACCAAACTTAACTCTCGAGATTATATTTGTTTTCACGCTATACTTAAGCTATGCTTAAGTTTTTAACAGCTTTTATAGTCGCCATTTGTATATTGGTCTTGGCAAGTTATTTTTCACCAATTTTTAAAATAAAATCGATAAGTTTTAATGAAGACCAAAATTGCTTAACAGAAGAAAAACAACTCCAAAAATATAATCTATCAGTCAAAAATCTTTTACTTTTAAACTTAGATAAATTAACCGAAAGCCTAAAATCAGATTTTCCCTGTATAAATGAATTAAGCATTAAAAAAACTTTTCCCACAAAACTTGAATTTGATGTTAAATCAAGTCAACCAGTTGTCGAAATCGAAGGCAGCAATCTGGCAATTTTTAAAGATGGATTAGTCACCCAAAAAGACTCCAGCAATAAGTTACCAGCAATTTTTATGCCTCCTAACGTTCAAGCTAATCTCGGACAAAAAATAATAAATCCGACAACACTTATAGCCATCGAAATAGCAGTTTTACTAACTAAAACGGATTTTACAGTCCAAAACATTAGGATTATTGAAAGTAGTAATATAGTAGCTTACGACAGCAATGGAACCGTGGTGCAATTTTCATCTTCAAAATCACCAACAGCACAAGTAGACTCTTTACAGTTTATCCTAAGTAAAGCTAAAATAGATGCTGTTAAAATTGCCAAAATTGACTTACGCTTTGATAAACCGGTAATATCTGCTAAAACCACAAATGGCAAAAGATAAAGTAATCGTTGGTATAGATATAGGGTCAACAAAAATAACCACAATTATAGCTACCATCGAAGAAGATTTGACACCGCACATTATTGGCGTTTCTGCAACTAGCGCAAGAGGACTTAGAAAAGGTCAAGTTGTCGATATTGACGAAGCGGTAGCAAGTATCACCCAATCTCTCGAAGCAGCAGAAAGGATGGCTGGTTACTCGGTTGGCACGGCTTTTGTGTCTGTTGATGGAACCCATATTGAATCGCAAAATTCCAAAGGTGTAGTTGCCGTTTCCAATCCTGATGGTGAAATTTCAACTGAGGATGTAGCAAGAGTTGTAGAAGCGGCACGAGCAATTTCCTTACCCTCATCCCGGGAGATAATTCACGTAATTCCCAGATTTTTTGTTGTTGATTCCCAAAGCGGTATTAAAGACCCGGTTGGTATGAATGGTGTAAGACTCGAAGTTGAGACAAATATTATTACTGGTGCCACAACTGCTCTTCGTAATATTGTCAAATGCACAAGTCAAGTAGGCGTAGATGTAGAGGCCTTAGTTTTTTCCGGTCTCGCTTCAACTTATTCAATACTTACAGATACGGAAAAAGAATTAGGTGTAATATTAGTTGATTTTGGTGGAGGAACCACCGATGTTTGCATCTTTATCGATGGTGCTCCCGCACTTTGTGCAGTTATTCCAATTGGAGCAAGGAATGTTACAAACGACTTGGCGATAGGACTGCGCATTTCTTTAGAATCCGCCGAAAAAATAAAACTCGCTCTTTCTAAACCACCCAATATTGCAGTAGAGCCCGACGAAAAAGGGGAGCCTGTGGATAAAAAAGAACCAGATGAGCTTCAAACTTCTAATCTAGGTATCGAAGAAGACTTAAGGTCGGTTTCCAAAAAGACTTTAACCGATGGCATTATCAAACCTAGACTTAAAGAAATTTTAAATATGGTTAAAATTGAAATTCAGAAATCAGGGTATGGGGGATTAACCCCTTCTGGAGTCGTTTTAACTGGAGGTGGGTCGCAAACTGCTGGTATGCTTGAACTTGCAAAGCATGAATTGGGTATGCCAGTTCGCCTGGGAATTCCTCAGGGCGCAAAAGGTTTATCAGATGAAGTTGCATCTGGGATTTTTGCAACTGGTATGGGACTTGTTAAGTATGGTGCCAGTTTCCAGCAAGAGGACCTAAGATTGCCCCTAGTTGGCAGAATCGAAATGAAAGGTATCTTTACAAAAGGGAAAAATCTCATTAAATCAATTCTTCCATAATGCTTGCAAATAGGCTCTCTCTGTGATAAATTGTGCCAAGCTTTTTACCTATTTAACTAAATACCATGTTCGTTTTTCAAATCTACTAATTTATGCTCATAAAACCTGATGTAAATAGATTCGCTAAAATAAAGGTACTAGGCATTGGCGGTGGTGGTACAAATGCCCTAAACTCCATGATCACTCAAGCTCAAATTCAAGGGGTCGACTTTGTCGCTGTGAATACCGATCAACAGCATCTACTGGCATCCATTGCTCAAACTAAAATTCAAATTGGTGATGGTCTGACCAAAGGCTTGGGAGCAGGAGCAGACCCCGAAATTGGCAAAAAAGCTGCAGAAGAATCACTAGAACGAATCAAGGATTCAATAACCGGAGCCGATATGGTTTTTATTACCTATGGTGCCGGTGGTGGAACGGGAACAGGTGCAGGTCCCATAATTGCCGATCTTGCCAAAAAACTGGGTATTTTAACACTCGGGGTTGTTACTAAACCATTTGGTTTTGAAGGTACAAAGAGAATGGTAGTTGCCGATGAAGGAATAGATACATTGCGAGAAAAGGTCGATACTTTAATTGTTATTCCTAACCAAAAGTTACTTGAGGTAGTTGATAAAAATGTATCACTACTTGAAGCATTTAAACTAGCTGATTCGGTCCTATCTCAAGGCGTGCAGGGAATATCCGATATTATCGTTATCCCGGGTTTAATCAATGTCGATTTTGCAGATGTAAAGGCTATCATGAAAGGTGCTGGCTCAACTCTTATGGGTGTGGGTACTGCAACCGGTGAAAACAGAGCAGCAACAGCAGCACGCGCAGCAGTTGCTTCACCACTCCTTGACGCTTCAATAGAAGGTGCAAGAGGTGTTCTTTTTAATATCACAGGTGGTGCTGATATGACAATGAACGAAGTAGACGAAGCAGCAAAAGTAATTACTTCACATGCGGATCCAGATGCCCAGATTATTTTTGGAGCAGCAATAGATGAAAAACTTATTGATCAGGTTAAAGTTACAGTTGTTGCAACGGGATTTGACGAAACAAGAAGGCAATATATTCAAATAACTCAGGAAGATGCGCAGTTAAAAGAACTGGAAAGTGGCGAAAAACCAGCAGATGATGGCCAAATCGACGAAGAAAAATTCGAGATCCCCACTTTTTTACGTCAAATACGTTAAAAAAGCGAGGCTCGCCAAAGGCGGCCAACCTTTCTTCGCCAAATCCGCTAAAACTCAATAACAGAAAATTCCAACTGTTGACTATTTGTACATATTGTACTAATATGAAAATGTGAATGTCGTTGTTTCTATAAGTCAATTTCGTCAAAACATTGCGTCGTACATCGAGAAGGCCAAAAAAGGAGACACGGTTATATTAAAAGACAAGAAAAGGGGTCAACAAGTAATTCAGATTGTAGGAAAGAAGAAATTTGACCCCGACGCATTTGGAAAAGCGCTTGAGGCAGCTGCTGGCGTTTTCTCTGCAAAGAATCATCCAGAGTGGCGTACGAAAAACGATGTAATTAAATGGGTCGAACAAACAAGAAAAGCTTCTGACCGCAAGTTTTAAACGTGTACTTAATAGACACAGATATTATCATATGGGTTTTGAGAGGAAATAAAAAGTACGAAGAACTTCTCCAAAATTTAAAGGATAAAAGCCCCCTTTCTATCTCAACTGTGACCATTGCTGAAATTTATGAAAACATTTTTCCCTCCGAAATTGTAAAGACAGAAAATGTGTTAAATGAACTCCAAACATGGGATGTGACTCCAGAAATTGCTAAACAAGCTGGGTTATACTGGCAGGAGTATATAAAACGGCTTAAGAACCTAAGTCTAATGGACTGTTTTATAGCAGCGACCGCAAATGTAAACAACCTTATACTAGTTTCTTTAAATACCAAGCATTTTCCCATGAAAGACATAAAAATTCTGAATCCGCTTCGATAAAACCCATTTTACGACATTTAGTTTTCTAAGCTAATGAAAGCTGAGTTTTTCTGAGTGCAGAATCTACATTGTGCGACGCATTTCTTAAAATCATCATAGGTTGGCAAATGCTATAATCTAGTAGAAATTACATAAGCGAAGAGAATATAATTACAGTATGAAAACAGATTTAGAAGAGATTAAAAAGAAAGCGTTACCGATCTTAAAAGAAGCTGGAGTGACTCGCTCCTCGATTTTCGGCTCTTATGTGCGTGGAGAGGCGAGAGAAGACAGCGATATTGACATCTTAGTTGATTTTCCAAGAGGTAAGGGTCTATTTAAGTTTATAGGACTTCAGCAAGAGCTGGAAGAGGTTCTCGGCAAAAAAGTGGATCTTGGGGAATATAGTACGCTTAAACCACGCATTAAAGACCAGGTTCTTTCCCAGCAGGTTAGAATCATATAAACAATCAGCCCATGCAAAGAGACATAGGTTTGTACCTTGATGATATTTTGGAAAGTATCGAAAAGATTGAAGAATACACCAAAGATTTAAGCGAAGAAGAATTCTCCAGGAATACCGAGACCCAAGACGCAGTTCTGCGAAGACTAGCAATTATTGGTGAAGCTGTTAAACACCTGCCAGAAGATTTAAAAGAAAAACACAAACAAATCCCCTGGAAACAGATTGCAGGTGCAAGGGATATATTCGTACACGAGTATTTTGGAATAAAAATGGAAAGAATCTGGCAGACAATTAAAGAAGATTTACCAGAACTTAAAAAAGCAGCTGAAGAGATAATTTAACCCAAGCATTTCTGTACCTTTAATGTGTCAAATCCGCTCACATATATCTTCTTGTTCTGAACACTTTAGTGTGAAGAACATGAAATTTATTATCTCTTAATAACTAATATATATTATGATGGGCGTGCGTGGGCTGTCACCATTACCCAACTGGATGATGCTGAAAAGGCACAGAAATTGATATACTTTTCAAAAAGGTAAGAAGTTACGACATTAGGTTCCAGTTCAGCAACCTCTAGTTCAATTTTTAATATCGCGGATTCTTTCGAGGCTTAATGGGTTTCGGTGTACAGAAAAACTGGGTGTCTATGGTTAATGTTTCCGAACTTTTATTTGTGCCAAAATTGCGAGTATAATTAAACTAATAACCAGATGAATACCGTTAAGCGAATTATTACTATATCTTTAATAATTTTCTTTCTTCTAATCATTCTTTATTCAATTTCGGGTGTAGCATGGCTTTATTTTTACGACAAAGCTGAGTTTGGAAATGCTCTGAAGGACGCAGGGTCGTCATTTGTTGCAGTTGGCGGAGAAAATATCTGGATGCTTATATTGACATTTGGGTGGATTCTTGGTTGGTTCATATATTCTTTCTATCGACGTAGAATGAAACTTCCTCAAAGCGTTGTTCAAATTCATATTTTTATAGCATTAACTTTTTTTCTCGCATTAGAACTAATAGCGGAAGGATTTATAAATGCTTCCGTTAATAGTCTTCAATTTCTGGCTCTTATAGCTCAGTCGGCATTCTATATCATTATCGGGATTCTATTAGTATTGCGAAAGCGAACAGTAGCTTATTTATATATGGCACTATTTCTTATGCAATTAGTTTTTTATAGCACAATCCTTAAACCTACCTCTGTTTCTCAGGTTACAATAGGACTTTTATTTATAGGCACAATAGCTTGGTTTATATTACTACGGAGAAACTGGAATCAACTCCATTAATTCTGATATTGCCATTTTATTTAGTTTAAGTTATTCTTTTAGTACCTTTTATGACCCAAGAATGACATTAGTTATTCTTGCCAGTCTTAACTACTTTGAACCCAAATAGAGTACATGGCTTAGGAATTCCCACATTCCTAAGACAAATCCGCTAAATATGTTTATCCATTGAATTATTATTTTTCCCGCGATAAACTTCGGGTACAAAAATCGAATCCTCCTCCGCATAAAGCTACGGAGGACGAGGGAGGTGAAAAGCAAATGATTAGAGCACTTGAAGCAGTTATTTTATCCTCAGAAAATGCCGCGAAATTAGCCGAATTTTACCGAGAAAAAGTGGGTTTAGGTCAGAGTCAGGAAATGAAAATTGGCGATAAAGGCGAAAAGGGATATGATTTTAATCTTAAAGGTGCCAATCTTTACATCCTTGACCATTCAGAGATTAAAGGCAAAAACTCGCAACCTTCAAGAGCCATGTTTAACTTAGAGGTTGATGATATCGAGAAAGAAGCAGAGCGTATTAAAAAAGCCGGAGTTAAGGTGGTACAAGATATCTACCATGTAGAAAGTTACGGCCTCATTGCTACGTTTGAAGATATAGACGGTAACTATTTTCAACTTGTGCAAGTTAGAGCAAACTAATTTTGCCAAATTGACAAGTTATATCAAATAGGAATAAAGTCAAGTGGTAAGGGAGGTGAGATACTTATGGCATCAAGTTTAGACGCAAAAATGAAAGCGTGCATGACCCCTCATGCCTTAACCCACATTTTAACAGGTATCGGTGTCGGTCTTCTTTTGGTCGGTCTTTTCTCTGGCCTTGCAGCACAGGCTCTCGCATTGGGTATTATAGTAGTCGTTGCCGGTATTGTTATCGATTTTACAGTTAATAAAGGTTAAAAAGCAAAACTCAAAATTTATCAAAAAAGGGGAAATAGATTCGCCCGGACCTTATGGCCGGGGGTTCTCTCTTCTTCACCGAGTCTGACCCGGTCTTCACTAGATTCGACTCTCATCTCTGAAATGTGCGCCAGGGTTTTCTCGTTCAGAATGAACTTCCCCTTTTTGCAAATATTCTATAGCACATCAGTTTGCAACCACAATAGCTCCTAGCATTCCTTCTGGTACATGGGCTGAGCAATGATAATTATATTGGCCTGGTTTTTCAAAAACAGTTTCAAAAATGTCTCCAAGTTTTAATTCTCTTGAGTTTTGGCTAGGAAAATAAGTATGTTCAGGATGAGTCTCGGTATTTACAAAATGCCCGATATCTTCAAGGTTTTCCCAAACGATTTTAGTCTCGGGTGAAATAATAATTTTCTCTGGCTCGTACTTTAAACCGGTCATTTTTACAGTAACTTCCCCTCTGCCTCTCATATCCAGATACTCGGATATCTTTTTTGAGTCTATCGAAAATTCAAATGAGCCATCATGGCAGGAACCGTCGGGCCAGCATGCTTTATACATAACTTTGTATTTGCCATCCGAAAGTTGTCCGGTCAGGTCCTTTTTCAAGGCTGTATTACTGTCCTCTATTTTGATATCACCAGTTGCCGCTTGCTGTCCTTGATCATCGACAACAAAAATTTCGCTACCTGTTGCCAAATCAAAATCAAAATTAATTGTTATATTGACAGGTTGAGCAACATAAATTTCATCGTGCATTGGGGTAGAGTCTAAAAAATGTGGCGTTTTAACAAAACTTGAAGGTGCTAAAGATGTATCTTTTTTAAAGTTATTAAATATAAAAAAGCTTATAAAAATAACTACTATTATCAGAAGCAAAAGATTTAAAATCTGAGGCTTTTTCATCAAGGGCTAACCGAGAAACCGAAGGAGCCGTCGTGGCATGAGCCATCTGGCCAGCAGGCGGTGTACTGTACTTTATAATTAGCTCCCAACGCCGCTTTTATCGGCGCACTCATGGAAAGGTTGTCACTTGCAATTGTTGTTGGTCCTGCTGTCTGCTCATTACCGTTTAATGTAACAGATATTTCAGAACCTTCTGCCAAATCAAAGTTAAAATTGATTTCAACTTTAGTAGGGGTAGAGCTTAATTGGTCGTTATTTAGAGGGGTAGAAGAAACAAAGTGTGGTGATTTAATGTTTTGAAAATTTTCCTGCTCAAATTGTGCAGATGTTGTTCCGCCAGCTTGCTGATCCGAAGTTAAGTCTTGAGTGCTGGTTGCTGTTTGATTGAGCTGTGTACCGGTTTTACCTGGACCGTATAAAAGGTAGATAGCACCAGCTATAATTACTAAAATTACTATTCCGGCTACTGCAAGAAGATTTCTGTTCACAACTGTAATGAGTTTATGATATCCTGTCCCAGCTTGTCAAAAAAATGATTGTAATCTTTACTACTCTTAATAAAAAAGATAAGGCCCTAAAAATCGGTATGGGACTTTTAAGGGCGAAACTCATTGCCTGCTTTAACCTTTTCCCTGTTACATCAGCTTACTGATGGAAAGGAAAAATCATAAGCGAAAAAGAAACCATGATGATTCTAAAAACCAAGGTGCAAAATTATAAAAAGATCGAAAGCTATATCAAGAAGCATTCAGACTACGAAATCCCGGAAGTAGTTACTGTTAAACCTTCGCAAGTAAGCAAACCTTACTTAAAATGGATTGAAAAGGAGAGTGCTTAAGACTTAGATTTTTGGCGGTTTATTTCTTTAATCTTTTCATCTGTTATCCCAAAATGGTGAGCAATTTCGTGCCAAACAGTGTTAAGTACTAAATTTTTTATCAATTGCTCATCTCCTTTAGTAACAAGTTCAATTGGGCCTTGGAAAATCGTTATTTTATCAGGTAATACCATGGTGTAATTTATTCCGCGTTTAGGTTTAGGGATTCCTTCGTATAATCCAAGAAGCAATCTTCCTTTGGCATGCTCTGGCTTTGGCCAACGTTCAACGACAATGGCCACATTATCCAGTTTCACTTTAAATTCTTCCGGTAAGTCCTCAAGCGCTTTATTTACTAAATTCTCAAATTCTTCTGTAATCACATGAGCATTTTAGCCTAATTACAATGTGATTGCTTGATATCATAATTTAAATCATGATTTCAACTTCCCTTTCAATTTTCTTCAAACAAACCCTCCTTTTATTTTCCCGCTTGATTTTCACGGAGATTTTGTTCTACTATGCTTACAGTTACATAAGCTAAGTAAAAAAATGACAGAGAGGCCTATATTCTCAAAAGTAGTAGATACTTTATTTGGACGAAGACAATCGTTCAGGCTTTATCCAACAAGCACAAGAGTTGAAGATTTGGATCAATCTAGGAATTATACTCACATTTCTCCTATACCCTTAAGACCAGGGGACAAAAGAAGGATTAATAATTTAGAATTATCTGTGCTTAAAACACCTGATGGATTCAGTACAACTGAATTCAAAATTAGGGAAACGAGAAATAGTGTTAATGGTTTAAAAAATCTAAGCCTAAATGAGTTCAGCGTTAAAAACGGAATCGTTCGAATCGGTTCTGATGTAATAATTTTATATAGGGGAGAAAGTAGGGCAGGCAGGAGAAAAATAGTAATAGCGAGACCCGATGGTATAGATGTTCATTCACAGCAGCATAGACAACGAAAGCAAAGAAAATTGGCAGCAGAATTAGCCCCTTGCTCTTCTTGAACCAATATTTACCATCTGACATAATTATTCCTGGGTATGTCTAAAAACGTGCACTTTAAACCCGTTGACTCAAAGCAAAACTTTGTTGAAATGGAAAAAAGGATCCTTGATTTTTGGTATCGGGAAGGCATCGTCAAAAAGTATTTAGAGCGTAACAAAAGCTCAAGTCAAAAATTTTCTTTTCTGGATGGTCCAATTACAGCCAATAACCCAATGGGAATCCATCACGCTTGGGGCCGAACTTACAAGGATCTTTGGCAGAGATTTTACAACATGCTAGGTTATGCTCAGAGATTCCAGAACGGTTTTGATGAACAGGGTTTGTGGATAGAGGTCGAGGTCGAAAAAGAGCTTGGTTTTAAGAATAAAAAAGACATTGAAAGATACGGAATCGCAAGGTTTGTCGAAAAATGTAAAGAACGTGTTAAAAAATTTTCCCAAATTCAAACAGAGCAAAGCAAGCGCTTAGCTTATTTTATGGATTGGGATAATTCATACCACACGTCATCTGATGAAAATAACTACGCTATTTGGAATTTTCTAAAGGTTTGCAATCAGAAGGGATATCTATATAAAGGGAGGGATTCGGTACCTTGGTGCCCGCGCTGCGGTACTGCTATTTCCCAGCATGAAATCTTAACGGAGGAATATCAGGAAATTGCGCATAAGGCGGTTTATGTTAAGTATCATCTAACGAGCCGACTGTTCAATATCAAACATAAAATATCTCTTCTTGTTTGGACAACTACTCCTTGGACTTTACCTTCGAATGTATCAATTGCCGTCAATCCAGAATTAAATTACGGTTTGTGGAATGTTGATGGTGAAGGGATGTTAATTGAAGCATCAAGAGCAAAAGCAATCGGCGTCAAAGAAAGACCACAAGCTCAATATAAAGGTTCAAAATTCGTTGGTCTTGAATATGAAGGAATTTTCAATGAGTTGCCAGCACTCAAGGGAGTTAAACACAAAATTGTTTCTGCTAAGGATTTAGTAACGGCTGAAGAGGGAACTGGATTTGTTCACATCGCCCCCGGGGCAGGTGAAGAAGACTTTCATTTGGCCAAAGAAGAAAATATGCCAGTAGTTGAATCAATCGATGAGAGTGCAAGCTATACTGCTGGATTTGGAGACTTGACCGGGAAAAATGCCAAGGATAACCCCGAGTTAATTATCGCAAAACTTAAAGAAAAGGGCGTACTTTTCAAAGAGGAAAATTACAAGCATCGTTATCCAACCTGCTGGCGCTGCAAAACTGAATTGGTTTGGAGGGTTGTTAATGAATGGTATATAGCCATGGACAAAAAAGATCCTGGTGACCGAAAGGGTCGGACTCTGCGAAAAGAAATGGTTGATGTTGCCAAAAAAATTAAATGGATTCCGAAATTTGGCCTTGAAAGAGAATTAGATTGGCTCAAAAACATGCATGATTGGCTAATTTCCAAAAAAAGGTATTGGGGTCTGGCTTTACCAATTTGGGAATGTGCGAACTGCGCCCACTTTGAGGTTATAGGCTCCAAAGGTGAACTTGAAAAAAAAGCAGTTGAAGGGTGGGATAAATTTGAAGGAAAGAGTCCGCATCGACCTCAGATAGACGCAATTAAAATTAAATGCCCCAAATGTGCTCATTTAATATCGAGAATTCCAGATGTGGGCAATGTTTGGCTTGATGCAGGAATTGTGCCAATCTCAACCTTGCCTTCTAGCTGGTATCCTGCCGATTTTATAACAGAATCTTTTCCTGGACAGTTTAAAAACTGGTTTTATTCAATGATTGCAATGTCCACAGTCATAAAAAATTCTCCACCCTATAAAACAGTTTTGGGGTTTGCGACTTTACTTGACGAGAAAGGGCAAGAAATGCACAAGAGTAAAGGAAATGCCATTGAATTCAACGAGGCAGCCGACAAAATCGGAGTCGACGTGATGCGCTGGATGTATTTAAGCCAGAATCCTGTAAATAACCTACTCTTTGGTTACCACAAAGCTGATGAGGTCCGAAGAAGATTCTACCTGATTTTATGGAATGTTTTTTCGTTTTTTGTAACTTATGCCAATTTGAATGATTGGAATCGGGTCAAAAGTCCCGATTCGAGAAACGTTCTTGATCGGTGGATTGTTTCTCGGCTTAACTCTTTAATTGATCAAGTCACACAGTCACTGGCAGACTATAATGCCCAGGTTGCTAGCCAATCAATAGAAGATTTTGTAATAAACGATCTTTCCACCTGGTACGTAAGAAGAAGCCGGGATAGGGTCAGAGAGGCTCTTCCAACCCTTTATTTGATATTGGTTAGTCTTTCGAAATTAATAGCGCCGTTTATGCCTTACCTTGCTGAAGAAATGTACACGAATCTTACAGGAGGTAATTCTGTCCACCTTTCAAGCCTTCCTCAGACAAACTCTAAACTTATTGACCTAAGCCTTGAAAAAGAAATGAAAAAAGCAAGAGAAATTGTCGAGAAAGCTCACGCTAAAAGAAAAGAGGCTCAAATCAAAGTTCGTCAGCCGTTGACCAAACTTGGATATCCGGGGCGAAAACTTCCGGAATCTTTAGAGTTAATTATTGCCGATGAGGTGAATGTAAAAGATGTGATTCATGCTAAAACTCTTCAGTTAGACACCAGGATAAGTCCCCAGCTAAAAGCGGAGGGTGAAGCAAGAGAAATAATCCGACAAATTCAACAGGCCAGAAAAGAGGCAGAGTGTGACTTAGACGAAAAAATAATAGTACAGTTACCTTCATGGCCTAAAGAGTTTGAAAATCTAATAAAAAAAGAGACTTTGGCAGAAAGGTTAGTTAAATCCCATAAATTTGGAATTGTTAGGCAATAAATGAAGTTGAGAGAAAACTTAGGTTTTTACTTTCCAATTGCAATTCTCGGATCAATTTCAATATTAATCATATCTTCAATTAGTAAAAATCTTGCATTTAATCAAATCATATTTTGGGCAATCGGTTTGTTAATATTATTTGTGGTTTCTCAACTAAACTATAAGAATTGGTTAACAAATTCAAAAATTTTCTACTTTTTGTCATTAATTATACTGGGGTTACTTCTTATCATTGGTGAACCAATTCGTGGATCAGTTCGTTGGATTGAACTATCTATCATAAGATTTCAGCCCTCAGAACTTGCAAAAGCGGCAACAATTGTTTATCTAGCTTCATTTTACAGCCAAAAATCAGCAAAAGATCTTATCAATCTCTTTATTAGTTTTGCTCTTGTACTACCCGTGATCATCTTAATATTTATTCAACCTGATATTGGTAATACATTCGCATTTTTTGCAATTTGGTTAGCAATGTCATTTGCATCTGGAATTCGCCTAAAATATATGGTTCTACTGGCTGTTGTAACAATACTTGTAGGAATATTCTTGTTTGAAATCTTAGCTCCTTACCAAAAGGAAAGATTAATTACTTTTTTCAACCCTGTTTCCGACCCACTAGGAATAGGATATAACCTAATTCAGTCAAAAATTGCAATAGGATCCGGCCAATTATTTGGTAAAGGCTACGGACACGGTACACAATCCCAATTAAATTTTTTACCGGAAGCTGAAAGCGATTTCATATTTGCTTCAATTGTCGAACAGCTAGGGTTTGTCGGAGGAGCGATAATTTTAATTTCATTTGCATGGCTTTTAACCAAACTTATCTCAATTGCTAATTCTACAGATCGATTTGGACAGCTTATTGTCATTGGCGTAATTTCATTTCTTTTGATTCAATTTTTGATTAATGTTGGTATGAATATGGGTCTTTTGCCGGTTACGGGTATAACCTTTCCCCTAGTTTCCTATGGGGGATCGTCACTTATTACTAGCCTTTTTCTCCTCGGTATTATTTTATCAGTTAAAAAACCTTCACCTTGAATTGATTTGTTTGCTTTCAAATTTTATTTAATGGTAAAATCACAACCTATGGGTACCTGGGCAATTATCAAAATAGGCGGTAAACAATATAAAGTAAGCGAAGGCCAAACAGTTGAAGTTGATAAACTTAAGAATTTTGGCAAGTCTGATACTCTAGAATTTAAAGATGTCTTACTCATAAAAGATGACCAAGGTTTAAAAATTGGTAAACCTTATGTTGAAAAAGCAAAAATAAAGGCTAAAATTCTAATGGATTTTAAAGATAGGAAAATTAGAGTAGTTAAATTTAAGTCAAAATCTAGGTATTTAAAAGTTATGGGTCATAGACAACAGAGAACTAAAATATTGATAAGCAATATACAAAACTAAATTTCAAAACCTCATCAAATTATATCAAAAGGTAAATAAGTGTACATTGACACCTTGTGAAA
>MFBO01000036.1:43670-48686 GCA_001774995.1 Candidatus Curtissbacteria bacterium RIFCSPLOWO2_01_FULL_38_11b
CACATGGCTCACAAAAAAGGCGGTGGAACCGCTCGCAAAAATCGAGACAGCGCAGGTAAAAGACTAGGAGTTAAATTGTATGGTGGACAAGTCGCAAAACCGGGTAATATTATCCTAAGACAAAAAGGAAACAAGTTCTTCCCTGGAGAGGGAACAATGATTGGACGCGACTTCACAATTTTTGCTATTCGTGATGGTTTAGTTAGATTTAAACAAAATCAAGGTAAAAGAATAGTCTTAGTATCTTAATAAATAGGTAGATTATAAGAGTGGAAGAAAATCAAGTATACGAACTGGACATAGATATGCTTCAGCCGAATCCTCTGCAGCCTCGGGGATTAATCACTCCTGATTCTCTCGTTGAAATTGTCGATTCAATAAGGGAACACGGAGTTTTAGAACCTCTTATAGTTGCTAAAACCCCTGCAGGGTACCAAATTATTGCTGGTGAAAGACGTTGGCGAGCCTCAAAAATAGCAGGATTAGTAAAAGTCCCCGTAATCATCAAAGAAACTACTCCTCAAGGAATGCTCGAAATGGCAATAATCGAAAATGTCCAGAGAATCGATCTTAATCCCCTTGAACGCGCTCAAGCGTTTAAAAGGCTAATTGATGAATTTGGCCTTTCAACTGGTGAAATAGCCGTAAAGATTGGCAAAAGCGCTCCATATGTGTCAAATACATTTAGATTACTTTCTATCCCTGACGTTTTGAAAGATGCTCTAACATCCGGAGCAACAACAGAAGGTCATGTCAGAGCTCTAGCATCGCTTGATGACCCTCACCTTATTGTGGAAGCTTATAAAATGGTCCTTTCGAAAAATTTGTCAGTAAGAGGTGCCGAGGAACTTTCGAGAAAACTTAAAGCTAGAGAAAACATTGCACCTAAACAGCAAAAACCAGCGCTTCGACTTCAAAATGAACAGTTAGATAAATATGAAGAGGAAATTGCCAACAAGCTTGCAAATAACAAAATCAAAATAAAAGTAAAAATTTCACAGTCTCGAATCGAGGGCAAACTTTTAATTGTTGTTAAAGGACGAGTAGAAGAGACTTCCGAAGTACTTAAATCTGTTAGGGATGGCATTGTAAACATCTGATACAAATCTAGCCCCTTTGAAATTACCGCTTTTAATAAACGGCCAGTAAACAACCCATACTTTTCCACGGATAGCGTTTTTCTTAATTGAGCCAAAAACTCTTGAATCAGAAGAGGCTGTTCTATTATCTCCCATGACGAAATAATCGTTTTCGCCTAAAGTAATTGTTTTATCCCCCTCTACTGTTCCCAGAATATAATTTTCGTCAAGCTTTACACTGTTAATATAAACTCCACCCTCATGTATTTTTATAGTATCACCAGGCGTTCCGATTATTCTTTTAATAAAATCCGCTTTTTTTTCGATTGGTGCTTGAAATACTATTACATCACTACGTTTAGGATCAGAAAATTTATATGAAACTTTTTCGGTTAATAATAACTCTCCATTATCGAAATTTGGGTGCATAGAAATACCTTGCACTCTGTGTGGTTGAACAAGAAAAATGTATACGAATAAAAAAATTCCGAAAGAAATAAACGCAGTTTGAAAAATTTCCTTTAATGTTGTAATTAGCGCATGGGTATCATCCATTTGTCTATACTAATTTTATGTTAAAATTAGCCGGTCGTACAGTAGGCATAAATTCTAAACCAAAGGCGCGTGTAGTTCAGTAGCTAGAGTAGTTCGCCTAAATTTGGGCTCATAGCTCAGTTGGTAGAGCATTCGCATCACACGCGAAGGGTCCCGGGTTCAAGTCCTGGTGAGCCCACCAAATTTTGAAGGAAGGTCCTTGGTTCAAATCCAAGTACGCGCACCGAGTCAAACTCGGTTCGACATTGCCGTCCCCTGTTTGACGAGGTAGTCGAGTCAGACTCGACACTTTTTTATGTATACATCCGGCTTTGCTTGAGGGATCATAAACGGGCAGCTTAATTTCCCAACATCAAATATGGATTTAATCAGAGTTCTTTTAATAACCTCCATTGCTACAATTATCCCAGGTCAAGTTATTCGTATTCCAATTGTTTCTTCCGGTGCCATTACATTAACCGACATATCTGTAGCCATAACTGTAATAACTTTTCTATTTCTTATTCTCATATCAAAAAAACCACTATATTTTCCGAAAAAAATATTTTATATGTTTTTGTTATTTTGCCTAAGTGCATTTGCGTCAACTTTGTTGGCACTCAACAATTTTACGCCAAATCAAATACTAGAGTCATCGCTTTTTCTCATAAGGTTTATCCTTTATTTTTTAATCGTTGTTGTTTCTATAAATGTTATTAAGAAGAATAAAATAACCCAATGGCTAAATGCAGTTTTATTTGTAGGGCTCATCTTTACACTTATTGGCATTTTGCAAATAATTTTAATTCCGGATTTATCATTTTTGACTATCTGGGGATGGGATCCCCACCGAAGTAGGCTGACTTCTTCTCTGATTGATCCAAATTTTTCAGGTTTACTGATCAGCACATTTTTAACTATTGCCTTAGTATTGTATTTACACAAAAAAACAAAACTGTACTTATTGGAAACCGTCATTTTTTTTTCGTCGATAATTTTAACTTTTTCCAGAAGCTCTTATCTTGCTCTAATGACAGCTATCATCATAATAGGCTTAATGAAATCATCTAAAATAATAGTAATAACAATTTTATTGTTCGTAGTTATTATTTTTGCTAGTGAAAAAGTACAGGATAGAATAAGCGGTGCATTTAACTTAGATGAAACAACCCAGGCCAGATTTGAAAGCTGGCAAAATGCGCTGGCGATATTTAGACAAAACCTTATTTTTGGAGTGGGATTCAATACCTACCGCTTTGCTCAAAATAAATATGGGAACTTTTCTCTGGATAATCCAATCGGAGGTCATTCAGGTTCAGGATCTGATTCGAGTTTCGCACTCGTTGCTGCTACAACCGGAATTTTAGGTTTGAGTGCATTTTTACTGTTTCTCATATCTATCGTTAAATTAATTACAAAAAATGTCGCTCATAATCATTTAAGACTTATGGCAACGGCGGCTTTTTTTTCACTCTTAATTCA
This sequence comes from Candidatus Curtissbacteria bacterium RIFCSPLOWO2_01_FULL_38_11b, assembly GCA_001774995.1. Classification (GTDB taxonomy): domain Bacteria; phylum Patescibacteriota; class Microgenomatia; order Curtissbacterales; family GWA2-41-24; genus MFBO01. The sequence goes on from MFBO01000036.1 coordinate 46,766, forward strand.
TTCTCAGTTTGTTAATTCTTTTTTTTACCCGCAAATAATGGTCGTAATTTGGTTATTAATCGGGTTAAGTTATGTAAAAGAAAATTTATCAACGTAGTTCATCTTTTAAATTCAACCTTTATCTCTTTTATCGTAGTATTTTGCGCATCATCAATAGCTTTTACCTCAATTTTATTTTCGCCCTCAACTAAAGAAATAAAGACTTCAAAATTACCGTCATTATTAACATTCGCCAAGAATCCACTGGCAAAAACTTGGGCATTTTTTTCTGTTTTCCCACTTACTTTAATTTTGTTGTTTTCAATAAAAATTTGACCTTCAGTGGGATTCTGAATTTCCAGATCTGGCGGTTCTTTATCTAGAATTATTACGACTTCCGGCGTATAATCACTTGATTTTCCGCTAGCATTAATACTTCTAAATGATAACCTATTTTCTCCATCATCAAGCCTGAAATCTTTAAACTCAAATTTTCCATTGTCGACGTTTGTTTCATCGATTAATTGGCCAGATTTATAGATCTCTACCTTTAAGCTGTTAGTAGAAAATCCTGATATTGTTATCGTTAGCTGATTTGTAGTTGGTGGTAGTGTGTCTACAGCTGGAGGTAGGGGTATTTCTCCTTCTGAAATTGTGCTGGTATTGTTGTTAAAAACACTATCAAGTAAATCAGCAAATCTCCCCAACAAAGGAATACCTATTGTGAATATTACTATGACAAGTGCAACGCTTATAATTGACAAGTAGAAAATCCGTTTAATAATGGCTGATTCCTCTTTTCTAGCAAGTCGTTGAACTCTATAAATTCTTTTCACGGATTATTTACACTCTAGATATACTTTCTGGAGCCGATGGCCGGAATTGAACCGACAACCTTTCCCTTACGAAGGGACTGCTCTACCAATTGAGCTACATCGGCACCGGTTTGCAACTATTGTAGAACTTTAAAGTATGGGATTCAAATTCGAACAGGTCGGACTCCAAAATCTGCTTAATGATAACAACGAAGAAGTCATAACCCTGAGTCCTGAGCGAAGTCGAGTATGACTCGACGAAGTCGAAGGATCGAAGGGCTAAAATTCTAGCGTTGCAATTGGAAGCACTAAAAAGCCACCTGAATGCAAACTCTTTGTCTTTAGGACAATTTATTAGTATTCAAGCTCTACAATTTCTGCTTTTTTCTGAAATGTTACCTTTTTGAATTTATCGAAAAAGCCTATACCACCAAGTAATAGAGTTTCAATCTCGTAGCTAAAATCGACTTCGGTTTGGAAATGATAACCGCTGTCAAAAAGCAAATCAATTCCAGAATGTCTGAAAGTAGTAATTTGATGATTTCCGATTCCAGTAGTGATATGTGGCTTCCCTCGTTTGACGTTGATACCCAGTTGTTCTCCTATTTGGGCTGGAAATAAGTTTCTATCCGCTCCACTGTCTATTAAACCGGCTATGGGTCTGGTCAAACGATGTCCAATTTTGAACATAAACCAAATATGTGGACGGTATACCATCTCTAATAAGCGTCCGTCTTTATCTGTGACAGGAAAAGGTAGATACTCGCCGTTTAAAACTGGCATCTAGGGAGCATAAGAACCCACGAATGGGGGCAACTTCATCAAAAATACCTTATCTTTTGTTTTTTGAAGAGCCTTTAATAAACCTTTATAGGTATCGGATGAAAAAATCACCTCAGTCTTCTTCTCATCAAGAGCGATCCATTTATTTGAATAATTTTCTAATCCTTTTATTTGCCTTTTCATAGCCTTTTATTATAGTACAACGGTCAAATAATTTTTTCTAATATAGAGGCTAAACTGCTTGCATTTCAACTTGAAGCGTTAAATAATCACTTAAACATAAGCCAATCTCGTACAATTTAACCACCAATACGACGCATAGTATCAATAGTATTTACGCCCCC
>MFBO01000036.1:48746-49095 GCA_001774995.1 Candidatus Curtissbacteria bacterium RIFCSPLOWO2_01_FULL_38_11b
CTTGAAAGTGTCCCAACATATCGGAATCGAGCGCAATAGACCGGTTGTGTCCAATTCGGCATCCGGTAAGCCGCAGATTTGGTGTAGTTCAATCAAGCCCAACACCCACTCTTCGATCTTTTCTGGTGTGGTTTCTATAGTTACTTCTTTTTGAAAGTCTACTTCTTGAACTTCGGCAAAAAAAGAGCTAGAAAATGCTTTGATTCCAATTAAACCTCCGATTACAGCATCTTTTCTTTTGGGTGTTGCCATTTAATTGCAAATTAGAGCAGAAATTAACGCAAAAGGCAACTACAGGTCTTTGAAAAAAGGCGAATGTGCTAGCGATGCGGTTGGGATACTAAATAAT
>MFBO01000037.1:0-3752 GCA_001774995.1 Candidatus Curtissbacteria bacterium RIFCSPLOWO2_01_FULL_38_11b
AATGGATCCTGATGCCCAGGCCAAAGAACTCACAAAAATAGCCAACGAGATTGATATTAATAATTATGATCGGGACGATATTAACGTAAGACTTCTTGCTGGAGAAAATCCCACTAAGGAAGAATTAGCAGCTTGGACAAAGTTAACAGTAGCTGAATTAACAGAGCACGGTAGGGGGAATTTGCATATGGGTCAGCTGGAAACGATCTTGACAATGAGGCCAGAATTGTGTAGGGCGATTGCGGACGGCTTTAAAAACTCTCGTGCGGCCAGAGAATTACGTAGAGGAGAATTACCAAGTAATTGGGAGAAAATATGGGATTTTGCCGCAAGACACCCAACTTGGTTGGTGCTCCTATTGGCTATTATAGCTGGGGCAACCGGAGGCGTAGCTGTTGCGGCAGGACCTGCATTGGCTGGATTGACGGCAGCTGGTGGAACGGGGGCTGGGGCATTCGGTGTTACCCGCCCAAGAAACTATCGATAATTACCCACTTCTTCCCAACCTCAATCTCAAAAGAGCGGTCTATTGAGAGATCGGTTTCGATTATATGGGAGTAATATCTACTTTCTGAATTTTCTTGTCAAAGCAAACCTTGAAATTATCAAAAAAACCTTTTTGACCAAGAGTGCATGGAACATACATGCTCATTCCTTTAGCAAAACCTGCTAAAACTTCAACAGAATAATTACCTACTGTTAATTTAATTGGGCATAAATATAGATCTGCCCTTCCTTCTAAAAATCCTGTTAGATAAGTTTTCCTTGATTTTTCGATGGGGATATTCAGAGCTGTTGCTGCTTCCAATGGGAAAATACAATAGTCAGATCCAGAATCAATTAAAGCTTCAGTAAGCAAGAATTTATCCTCAAAGGAGATTGTTACAAGAATTATTGGTCGGGCAATTTTTGAAGAAATTTCAACATAATCAAACTTCATCAACAAAAAAAGGAGTTCCTATATATGGCACAACTGCAGGGGGAACCCTCATTACAATCGGGTGATCATATCCTTTTTTCTTGGCGTCCTGAAGAATCTTTTTGAGAGTTAGACCTGAAGCAACCACTGATTTTTCGTCGGGCGTTAAAGCAACCCATTTGCCTTTGTATTTCTTGTAAATTTGAGTAAGATCTCTAGCTGCCATAGCTGTATTTTACTTCTTTTTAAGGTTAATCTCAAACTGGCGGTCGGTGGAGAGGTCTGTTTCTATTTTTATGTTTTTTTGAGCTGCAAAGGTTTGATCACCATTCACAGATTTGGCTTCGATATTGTCTGGCAGGTTGAAGGAAAATGTTAGGGAATCTTTGTCTGTTCCCGGTTGTTTTGAGATATACAGATGATAAGTTGGTGCCTGCTCAAGCTTAATATTTTTGGGAATTTTGTAAGTAAATGTCACCTCATGGGTTTTGCCAACCGGAACTTCAACGAATGTTGAAAATACGGCCAAATTTGCTGGATTTGAAACTTCAACTGCATCAAGATCGCTTAATTCACCATTTTGAAAGTCAGAAAGACCTGCATCCTTGGGCGCGTAAACTCTTAGGAAATTTACATACGTTCCTGCCGGCCAGGTGTTGGCTTGGGCTTTGTTGGTATAGGTGATTTTAAGATTTGCTTTAAGATCTGCATCGCGGCCAACTGTCATACTATAGTCGATTTTGCGCTCAATATCTCGATTAGCCTTGTTTGCACCAAGATTTGTTTCGGAAAGAGCTACAAAATCGCGAGAGCCAGATGATTCTTCGCTTGGGTCAAACAAGATTGGAGGCAGTGCATTATCCCAGCCTTTGGTTTTTACAAGAGAGGACAAGTTTTGATTATCAAAGATTAATAGTAAATGCTTTTGAGAAATAGCCATTTGAGTTGTTTTGAATAATTCATTTAAATTAATATTTTGGATGTTATTGGCATCTATTTGTGAGAAACTTTGAGCAAGTTTATTGAAAAGTGCTTGGGCAATTTGATCGTAAGATTGATTGTGGTTAAACAGATTATCGCTGGAAATTTCCTGTGTAGAATTCTTAACTATAATCGGACCAATTAAAAACAGCAGCTTTTGAATAAAAGTCAGATCCATGGCAATTACCCCATCAACTTCTAGACCTGTCTCTTTTTTATAAAAATCACGGGCTGTTTTGCCATTGACTATAAAATCCGTGCTCCAATTTGAATCCCTAAGGTAAAGCTGGGTCAGCCCCAGTTTGTCTGTTAATTCTTTGGGCGCATCGATTTTTTCTTTAAGCTGGGAATCTATAGTGTAGATGTCTTTAAAATTCAGAGACATTAGATGACCGTTTTCAAAGATTATCTCCCCGTATGAGTCGATAAAACCTCCGCCCGGACGAAGTTCGTTGTTATTTTGTAATAGCACAAGATAGGTTTTTTTGTCGGATGAGCCTGTTAAATCTTTAATAAAATTGACAAATCCTAAAGAAGTTGAAGAAATATCACTTAACTCTTTAAAATTTTGCTGGGCAAGTGATAATTTTTGCAAAAAAGTATAGCCGTTTGCAGAAATCCTAGCAAGCTCATAGGCTTGGGTCGAGGTAAGGTATGCTTGTTTAAAATTAGCGCTGGCTTTTTCGATATCAAGTGACGATTTTTGATCTTGGCTTGCTGTGATTACTTTAAGGTTTTGCACAAAATCATAAGCACCTTCTATAAAAAACTGCAAAGAAATTGCACCAAACCTGCCGCTTTCCAAGGCATAGGTAATACTGTCTCTTTTTGCAGGCAGTACTGGTGCTAACGGTAATGTCAGCAATTTAAATTTATTCCTAGCTATCCTAAAGGATTTTTCGGCGGATTTAGAATTATTCAGAGCGATTTCTAATTGACCGGTAGATAGTGCTTTTTTTGCACTCTTAAGTTCTGATATACCCCAATAAATATCAAGTCCTGTTTTGATAATCGTGAGCACTAAAATAAATAATATCCCCAAGAATACTTTTTGGAGGCTTAAGTTAAGAAGATATTTGGGTGCTGAGATTTCTTGTGTTTTTTTACTCTCAACTTTTTGTTCTTTTGAAATCGGTAGCTGGATAGCAGGTGAAAGTTGGTGTAAATGTTTGGTCTCTTGTTGTGGTTTAAACGTAAACTCTTCACTAGATATATTTATACGATATGATTCAAATACTTTTTTTAAACCTTCGGCAAGATTAATTTTGGGTTCAAAACCTAAATATTCAAGCCTTATAACCGGTTGGGGCTCGGGTGTGTAAACTTTAGCCGGTCCAGAAAAAAACAATTTGAGCTGCTTGTTAAGAGTAAATTGGGCAATTTTCTGGATTTCGTAGGCAACGTTAAGTGCGGTTCGTGGTCCCTCTGAAACGATTATGGATACCGATTTTTTATTATAATCACCATCAAAGCTGGAAAATGCTGATAGGGCATCATCAATATAAGTGGGGACAACTGTTTTTAATCCTTCATCTGCAAGAATTATTTTGTCTGAAACAATGGCCTGGTAAATTAAATCGGTGAGTTCGTTTCTTTCGTAGAAATGGTGAGGTTTATTTAGCGAATCGTGAATATAGGCTTGATTTTTACCAACTAATTGTCTCGGACCATAGATATCACCGATAAGAAAGAGTCTCAGATTTTCTTGAGTGTTTTGCTTTTTGGCAATATGTTCATAAAAAAAATCACTTGTTATTAGGGGAGCCATGAGAATAACTTTGCAAGTTTGATTTTTAGCTTTATCAATAATGTTATTTGTGGCAGGAGTTAAACTAGAGGAAACGCGAAAATT
>MFBO01000037.1:3760-5966 GCA_001774995.1 Candidatus Curtissbacteria bacterium RIFCSPLOWO2_01_FULL_38_11b
TGGGGAGTGGTTGGGAGATATCTATATCAAGCAGTGTAAAATTGGGATTTTCAAGAACTTCTGCACTTGGCGGCTTTTTTGATATTCCATAAACATTATTGTTTTTTTTAAGAAGAAGGTTGGCAATGCTTGCGCCAAGAATTGAATTTACTTCTGTAATTAAACTATTAACTTTTTGACTTTGGGCAGTTTTTTCCATTTGTTACAAATTAAGGCAAGACACCTAAATTCTAAAACAAAAAAATTGTAAACGGAAATCTTCGTTGTTAGATTCTATTGTATTCTTTTAGGGCCACTACAAAAAGTGCAAAAGATACTCCTAAAACTAAACCGGCAGCAAGTAATGTGAAATTATTTAACTTTGAATATAAGGGTGGGAGTTGTGCTCCTACCGGTTTAAGCTGAATACTTGTGCCTTTTTCAAACAGGATACCAAATTTAATATTAAATTTTTCGACAACTTGTTCTAAATTTGTGGATGCATTGTTCTCACTTTGACTGTTGTAGGTAAGTCTAATAACCTGCGGAGCTATTTTTCGTACCGCAAGTTCATCACCTGGGCTCATTACTTCTTTTTGAAAATCTTCGCTTTGCAGAATGGCCACAAAGCTATCTGTGGAGTTTTTTAAGTTTTCCCCCAAATAGTAGTTTTGGGCATGATAATCCGGGCTATTTTCAAGAACTGGTGATTGAGGACTAATTATGTAGGTTTGAGTACGTTTAAAGCCTGCAGAGGTAAGGTTGGTTGAAGAAAATCCGACAGCAGCACCGAGGGCGGCAAGAATAATAATAAAAAGAGAATACCTTTTAATAATTTTTAAGAATTCTTTAAGCTCCATAGATAATTTTTAATTTTTAATTTAAAATTTGAATTGAAATCTAAATGTTTCAAATTATCTTTTCAAAGATATTTTCTTATCAAAATTTAAATTTAATAATTCATTGAAAATTTAAAATTTCGAATTTCAAATTAAATAAGTCGCTAAAGTGCGGACACTTGTTTATCCAAGACTTCATTAACAAGTCTATCTGCCTCTTTATTTTGCTCTCTTGGAATATGTTTGTAAAAAACTTGCCTAAATTGATTTTCGAGTTCACGTATTTTAAATAATAATTCTCTTATTTTAGCGTTTTTTACTTTAAAAATCCCATTAAGCTGAGAGGCAGCAAGCTGAGAGTCAACAAAAAACATTAAATTTTGATTATTAAAATTTGTTGCCAGCCACTTTAACGCTTCAACTATAGCTGTATATTCGGCAATATTATTGGTGGCAATTCCCATAAATCCCGCGCCTTCTTTAATTATTTGCCCTTTATCTTTAACAACAAATCCATATGCAGCTGGCCCTGGATTGCCACGGGCACCACCATCGCAATAAACTTCAAGCATTAAACTATTTTACGCGCAGGATAAACGAACCGTCAAAGATTATGACTTTACAAACCGGTTCTGTCTTAATGCCAGTACTAATAGTATCGTTACTAGGATTTCTGAAATTACGGTAATAGTTGACGCTGCGATATAACCATAAATCGGTATAAAAACTATATTGGCTAGTAAGTTAAAAGCTGCCCCAACCGCGTATACATAAATTAACAGTTTTTGTTTGTTATAAATAATTAGCTGATGCCAAAGAAGTGCTGATATAAAGAAAAACGGCATTCCAAGCGCTAGAATCCTTAGAGCAATGCCTGAACCAGTGTACCTTGGATCGTAAATAACAGGGATTAAATAAGAAACTAACACTAAAAAGGCTGTTAGCCCTAAAGATATAAGAGTTAAATAGATAAGATAGGACTTGATTGTTTTATTAAATTCCGCGATGTTTTTTTCAAATAATCTGGCAAGGATGGGGAAAAGCGCATTGGCAAAAAAAATAGGGACAGCTAAAGCTGCCTGGAAAAACTGATAGGAAAGTCCATAAAGACCAACTTCTGTGCTGCTTCTTGAGTTTGCAAGTATTAAAACATCGATTCGGAAATATACTAAATTTAAAATCAAGGCAACACCAATTGGCCAGCTTAGGGTAATTAGTGACTTAAATTGCTGTTTGTCAAAAATAGGGCTGATTGACTGTTGAAATTTTTCAACGATTAAGGTAAACGAGACTAAAACGAAAGTTATTCCTCCCAAAATGTATATAAAAACGTACGGGAGAATAGAGCTGGTCGTAAGATAAAGAAAGAGGGCGGCAATCATCATTAC
>MFBO01000037.1:5987-6260 GCA_001774995.1 Candidatus Curtissbacteria bacterium RIFCSPLOWO2_01_FULL_38_11b
GCGCACTTGCGGATGTAAACAATGCCTGAGTGATTATTGTGAGTGATGCAAAAATGATTCCTAACTTTACTTGAGGACTAAAACCAACTGAAGCTTCAGGGTTATAGGGTAGGACCAAACTTATTATGATTGCAATAATTGCAAGAATTAGGGATAAAACAATTCTTAAGCCAATAAGAACTCTAAAAGTGCTGTTTTGTGATTTTTCTTTTACATATATACTGTTAAAGCCAAAATCGGCAAATGTGTAGAAATAGCCGATAAAAACAAAGA
>MFBO01000038.1:0-623 GCA_001774995.1 Candidatus Curtissbacteria bacterium RIFCSPLOWO2_01_FULL_38_11b
AGCCATAGGAGAGCCTGTGACATAAATTGAGCCAGGATGAACTCCTTCCAAAATTAAGTACCTTCTGGCGTGCTCTGTATAGGCTAAATTTATATCGCTTAGATGGTCTACTATCTTTCTATTGATCTCCTCCGGAACTTTTTTATCAAAACACCTGTTCCCCGCCTCCATATGAAATATCATTATTTTCAGTCGTCTGGCGATTATTGCGGAAAGGGCGGAGTTGGTATCTCCCAAAACCAGAAAAGCATCCGGTTTTTCTTTTAAGATTGCGACTTCGACCTGCTCAAGAATTTTGGAAATTTGCCCTGCAAGTGTTTTTGATTTAGTTGAGAGTAAATAGTTAGGCTTCCTTATACCTAGCTCTTTATAGAAAATTTTACTCAACTCATAATCGTAATTTTGATTTGTATAAACGGTGATATGATCTGTGTATTCGTCAAGTTTTGGTAAAATGCGAGAAAGCCTTATAATCTCGGGCCTTGTACCTAGAACTGTCATAACTTTTAGTTTTTGGATATTTTTTTTCATAACTTAGAATTTAATGCTCTTTCGATATTGGGCTTGAATATTACGGGGTAGTCGAAACTTTTAACATAAGCCAGTGCATTTTGCCTATACTT
>MFBO01000038.1:642-5562 GCA_001774995.1 Candidatus Curtissbacteria bacterium RIFCSPLOWO2_01_FULL_38_11b
TTTAATAATTTAGCAACCGCCCGACGCAGCTGGTTACTATCATAGTCTATTAATACGCCGGCTTCTGCTTTTACTATTCGGTCTGCCGTAGAGACCGCATTTGTTGTGATAACAGGCATTCCAACTTGCATATAATCCTTAATTTTACCAGGGTCTGCATTTTTAACTTTTTCATCCAATATTTTTGTATTAAAAGTTGCCAACCCGACCGCCCCATCGCTTATGACCTCTTCCAGTCGCTTTCTTTCCCGAATCCAACCATAAAACTTTACCTTATCTCCAACCCCAAGTTTCTTAGCCAGTCTAATAAGATTTTCCCTTTCTTCCCCGTCACCAATAATTTCTAGTTTTACACCTTTAATATCTTTTACAAGTATTGGCAAAGTTTTAATAACTAAATCTACTCCCATATAAGGGAGTAGATGGCCTACAAATATCAACTTCCTTCTGTCAATCTCGGTAAAGTTTTTCGGCCTGGTGTGATTATACCAAATACCGATGGGAACTTCGTACTGACGATTGCGCGCTTTTTGGCTGACCTTGTAAATTCTTTCTCTTGCGGCATCCATCTTCGAGGAAACATTCCACGTCTCGTCAGCGTTTTCTACGCATATCCTATCTATGGTGTGGTAAATCCAGTTTAAAAACTTGTTTTCGAAACGAGTGGGAAAATAATCTATGGTATAGAAGACAACTTTTTTTACCTTCCCAAGCTTTTTAAGTATTAACCCCTGAATGGCATTTAAATTATCAACTCCTATATATAAATCGTATACTTGTCGCGTCCTAAAAATCCAACTTATCAAAAGAAAAAACTCGAAGATGGAACTCACTAAAATACTGTTAAATCGTATATTTGTTGTTAACCTTTTAATAACCCTGCTGCCGGCGCTAAATTCTGCAAAAGACTTGTCTTTGCTTTTTACATCCTTAAGATATAAAGGATGAGCAATGTAGAAAAGTTTCATACTTTTTTTTAGTCTTAGAAAGTCTCGGAATGCCTGAGATGCTGAATAGATATAATAGTGGGTAGCCAAGGCAATTTGAAAATTGGAAGGATTATATGACATTTCAAGAATACCCCGATTGAATCGGGGATGAATTGAAAATGAATAAACATTCTTCTTTAAAGACACAAGCTCCACATATAAAAGTGAAGAGAATGTTATTCATTAAAGGTATCTGTGTCTTTGGGATTAAAAACCTCATTAGTATAAAACAAAAGATACATATCTGACTTGCCAACGTTTTTTATCCAGTGATAGTGTAGTTTGGGAATTTCTACCAAAATCATACTGTTCTCTCCTATTTCTAGATCCTTCGTTTCCCCTGTTTTTATGCTTTTAAACGTCAGAAGGCCTTTCCCACGAATTACACAAAACCATTCTTTTTTTCTTTTGTGATAATGACCACCTTTAACCTGTCCGGGGCGAGCTACGGTAACTCCCAATTGTCCAAATTTCTTGCCTCCTACATCTTTTGCTAATATTAACTCTGTCAACCAGCCCCTGGAATCTTTTTTGACATCAAGTTTTCTTATATTTAATTTCACTGCTTCCAATTCTAATCATTTTCATCATCTTTCTCAAATGGTGCGACCAGTTAAAAAGTTCTATAATAGCCAAATGAGAAAAGGAAAAATCAAAAAGGATTTTTGGGAAAATAAAAAAGTCGTAGTCACCGGTGGAGCAGGCTTCCTTGGTAAACATCTGGTTAAAAACTTACACAAATTGTCCCCACAAAAGGTCATTGTTCCCAAGTATCCTAAATATGACTTAAGGAAATTCGAGGATTGCCTTAAAGCTTTTCAGGGTACAGATATAATAATTCATCTTGCTGCAAATGTCGGCGGTATTGGATATAACAAGTCGCACCCTGCTGAACTTTTTGACGACAATATCCTTATCAGCGTTAATGCCTTAAGAGCCGCCAAGCAGACAGGTGTCCAAAAATTTGTAGGTATAGGAACTGTTTGCTCATACCCGAAATATACTCCAGTTCCGTTTAAAGAAGAGAATTTGTGGGATGGTTACCCAGAAGAAACAAACGCTCCCTATGGGCTCGCAAAGAAAATGCTTATTGTTCAATCTATGGCTTACAGAACACAGTATGGTTTTAATTCGATAAATATATTGCCCGTAAATTTATACGGACCGGGTGATAATTTTAACCCAAAAAGCTCCCATGTGATCCCATCTTTAATTAGGAAATTTGTCGAAGCGAAAAAAAATAACAGAAACGAAGTTGTTGTCTGGGGAAGCGGTAAGGCAACTAGAGAATTTATTTATGTCGAAGACGCGTCCAAAGGAATTCTTCTTGCCTGCGAGAAATATAACAGTTCTGATCCAATAAACTTAGGGTCTGGATTTGAAATTTCCATTAAAGAACTCGCCTTGCTCATTTCTAAAATCGTTGGATTTAAAGGTAGATTGAGTTTCGATAAAACAAAGCCTGACGGTCAACCTAGAAGAAGACTTGATATATCTAAAGCAAGAAGGAAGTTCGGATTTAGAGCAAGAACTAAATTCAAAAGCGGGCTGAAAAAGACAGTTGCATGGTATCTTTCACAACTCTAAATAGTTTTTCTTAAGGCCTCTTGATAGATCTTTTCCCAAGTAAACCTACTGGCAAATTTTAGTGCATTTTTTCGGTATTTATAAGAAAATTTGAGATCTAAAAAGAATCGTTCTAAGGCGCCAATCAACCGATCCTCGCTGTAATTTATTACTAAGCCACATTTATATTTTTTCAAGTCAGACGCCACCGCTGGCACCTCGGTGATAATAACAGGAAGGCCCAAGCTTAAGTAACTTTTAACCTTACCAGGATCTCCATAGTAGGAAAAATTACTCTTTTTTTCACGATATGGAGCCACAGCAACATGAGCTCTTGACATGATTTTTTCTAGTTTTTTGTCTGGCTGATAACCGGTGAAGGTAACGTGGGATTCCACCCCGAGAGTCGCAGCAAGTTTCACTAGGCTCGTTTTATACTCTCCAGTACCAATTACATTTAGTCTAACTTTTGGAAACCTATTAACCAGTCTTGGCAACGTTCTGATAATCAATTGAACACCTTGTTTTTTTAATAAGGTTCCTATAAAAACAATTTCGTACCTGTTAAACTTTCTTATAACATTCTTTGAAGTATCAAAGCTTCCATGAAGACCGTGGGGAACTATGATTTGATTTTGAAATTTTTTCTTCCACTTATTTTCTCTTCCTAGAATCATCCTTCTGGATAGATTCCAAGTTAAGTCGCATTTTTCTGCGCACACTTTGTCGACAAAATGATAAAGGTTGTTTAAGAATTCATTCTCGAATCTGTACGGAATATAGTCTATGCAGTAAAAAACTACCTTTTCTACCTTCCCTATTTTTTTGAGTATTAAACCCGCGAACGCGTTTAAATTGCCGCTTCCTATAAACAGATCAATTTTTTTTGAATTTCTTATACACCAAATAATAGTGTAAAGAAAATCCTTTACATACAACGACGGCTCGCTTAATCGCCAGTGGTAAGCACCTTTCTTTAGGACGAGGTCACCATAATCATATAGTTCATAAAAAGATGAAAGGGCAAAATTTTTCTTTATAAACAAAAGTGGGTGAGAAATAAACAAAAGTCTAAAACTTCTTGGTCTTAGGTAATCTCTTATCTCGTGCGCTGGACCCCTGATATCACCGTGGGTAACAATTGCAATAGATTTCATTTGTTTTTCTTTTTTTGTGACCCTTTCAAAAACGTCTTCTAAAATCTTATCCAGGTCATATTTTTTTGCAGCGTTAATTGCATTATTCCTAGTTTCCTGCCAAAAATTTTTATCTCCTAAAAGTTTTTTGATTGCCCTCTCTATTTCCAAAGCATTCGGTTTAACCACTATTCCTGCGTTGTTTTCCTTTATATCTTCTGCGGTTGAAACAATATCGCTAATGATAACGGGCAATCCACACGCCATATACTCTCGCGCTTTCATAGAGTCTCCGTAATAAGTCCAGGGAAAATCTTGCGTGTAAAGAGCAAGACCGATACCTCCGGTTTTTAAAATATTGAGAAGGTCTTCGTGTTTAATCTGCCCTAATCTTTCGACACTATTTTGAAGACCTAAGTTCTTAATATTTTTGTCAACGTCCTTCTTATTTTGAGGACCAATCAAAACTAGTTTGGCTTTAGGGTATTGTTTTTTCACTTTTCTGAATGCGCTAATTACCTTTGACAAAATTGGAGAGTGGGTTTTTCCAACTACCATCATTACTTTGAATCTGTCGACCTGGTTTATAGGGAGATTTTTGACCATTGAAAAACTTGGAGTATTAGGAACATATAAATTTTTTGAGGGGATGATCCCCTGCTCTAACCTTTTTTTAAGAATTCTTGTTGAAACGTTCCATACAAAATCGGAGTATCTGAGGGCGAACTTATCAAGGATGTGATATACGTAGTTAAAAAGCTGATTTTCAAACCTCTTTTCCGCATAATCGGCCGTATAAAAAACTACTTTTTTGCATTTCCCTAACCTTCTGAGAAGTAAGGCTGATAGGGCATTGAGCGGGTCAACCGCTATGGCTAAATCGTAATCGTCGTTTTTTGTAATTAGGGGGGTTTGTAAAAGTTCCAGTAAAGATTTAACAACCAATGGAAGCTTTATCTTTGTTCCAAAACTCTGGATTTCTACTTTCCCGTTTTTATTAATCTCCAAAAAAGATTTCCTACCAGAATGGAGAGGATGGGCAATATAGCTATAAGAGATTTTGTTTCTAGCGAGATAGTCTTTTACAGAATCGGCCGGACCATGAACAGGTCCCTTCGTCGTATAAAAAAAATGGCTAAGAAGAAGTACCTTCATAAATTGGCGTCATACCACTGGAATGTCTCTTTCAGCCCTTTTTCCAAACTAACCTTCGCTCGCCATCCCAAAAT
>MFBO01000039.1:0-5711 GCA_001774995.1 Candidatus Curtissbacteria bacterium RIFCSPLOWO2_01_FULL_38_11b
CTTTAAGACCTAAAAGTTTATCAACTTTTCCTTCAATTGCAGCGTCGGTTAAAATTCTGGTTGTCTCCTGAAATGATGCTGCAGATAAGAAACTTTCCGTATATAAAGCTGCACGAGTTATCCCTAGGATAATTACCTGGGCGGTAGCCGGTTCGCCGCCTTCTGCTAAAACCTTGGCATTTTTTTCCTGAAATCTATTTTTATCAATGAGTTCTCCCGGTAAAAGGACTGTATCGCCCGATGACTCAATTCTAACTTTTTCGCTCATTTTCTTAACAATAATTTCGAAGTGTTTATCGTTGATTGCTACACCTTGGCTTTCATAAACTTCTTGTGTACCGTCAGTAATATATTTTTGAGCAGCGTGAAGTCCTGAGACAGAAAGTATCTCTTTAATATCTAAATAGCCGGTTAAGAGCGGGGTTCCAGCAGCAATTAACTGCCCGTCTTCGACTGCTAGCTCCGCTGTTGGTGGTATTATATATTCCATTTCCCCAGAAGGCTTAGTGGTGCTTTTTACTTTGATCTTGTAGCCGTCTTCTGACTCTTCGACTTTAACTTTACCGCCAATTTGTGAAATTTGAGCAACATATTTTGGGGTTCTTGCTTCAAATAACTCTTCAACACGCGGCAAGCCTTGGGTAATGTCAAGACCAACTATTCCTCCCGTATGAAATGTTCTCATAGTAAGTTGTGTTCCAGGTTCTCCGATTGATTGAGCAGCGATAACACCAACCGGTGTACCTATTGATACTAGTTTTCGTGTTACCAAATCTTTGCCATAGCACATACTGCAGAGTCCGTATTTAGCCTCGCATGTTAATGGCGAGCGTACTACCACAGAATCTATTGCGTTATCTTCGATTTCATGGATCAATTTTTCATCAATCAAAATATTTTTAAGCGCTATTACTTTTTTACCTCTTGGCAATTTGATTTCCTGGGCTGTAACTCGACCGATTATTCTTTGGGAAAAGGGCATTTGGCGTTTATCGGTTTTGGCAATAACTATTCCTTCTTTAGTTTTGCAATCATCAATCCTGATGATTGCATCATGGGCAACATCGACTAAGCGTCTTGTTAAATACCCAGATTCTGCAGTTTTGATTGCTCTATCGGCCAGCCCTTTTCGCGCTCCTCTAGCGCTAGTAAAGTACTCGAATACAGAAAGTCCCTCTCGGAAATTGGATTTTATCGGTAATGGCACTATTTGGCCTGAAGGGTCGGTTACTAACCCGCGCATTGCGGAAAGTTGTTTAATTTGCTCTGCTGTTGCACGCGATCCGCCTGAATCGGAGATGATCTTTATTGAATTATCTAAACTTAATCCTTTCCAAGTAAGGTCCGCAAGTTCATTGGTTACTGACAACCATACTTCTTGGGAAAGTCTTTTTTGTTCTTCCTTGGTAATTAACCCAAGCTTAAAGTTTTTTTCAATACCGTCGACCTCTTTTTCTGCTTTTTTTATAATCTTTTCTTTATCCTCAACAATTACACAGTCAAAAACTGACACCGAAAGACCAGAAAATGTAGCACCTTCAAAGCCCAAGCTTTTTAATTTGTCTATTAGCTGGGTTACTTCTTCTTCTGTTAACTTATCAATTGCCAGATTAATTAACCCTTTAATTCTCCCTGCTGTTATAGTCTCATTTATAAAGCGCATACTTTCTGGTAATTGCATGTTAAACATGACTCTTCCTGCTGATGTTGATAGAATTTTTGCGCCGATTTTTACATTAATTTTTTGCCTTATTTCAATTTGGTTTATACTTGCTGCGAGCACGACCTCGTTTTCATTTGCAAAAACGCCACCGTATTCTTGAGCATCTTCGTCTATAGAGGTCAAGTAAAAACTGCCAAGGGCCATTTCTTTATTGGGCAGTGTTATGGGGGAACCATCGGCAGGCCTTACTAGATTCCTGGCAGCTAACATTAACCTAAATGCCTCCTCTTTGGATTTTTCTGAAAGCGGAACATGAATAGCCATCTGGTCGCCGTCAAAATCTGCATTAAAGCCAGCACAAATGCATGGATGGATTCTGATTGCATTGCCTTCGATTAAAATCGGGTAGAAAGCCTGAATTCCGAGCCTATGCAGGGTTGGTGCGCGATTTAAAAGAATCGGATGATCACGCGTTATTTCTTCTAAAATGTCCCAGATTTCACTACTTCTTCTTTCCAGATAATGTTTGGCACTTTTAACATTGGGTGCGTAACCTCTTGAAATTACTTCTCGCAGCACAAAAGGTTTAAACATTTCAAGGGCCATCTCTTTGGGTATACCTGCTTGATTAAGATTAAGCTCTGGCCCAACGACAATTACCGATCTTCCGGAATAATCCACGCGTTTGCCAAGTAAATTTTGTCTAAACCTGCCCTGTTTGCCACGAAGCATGTCGGAGAGGGATCGCAGATCCTGGGAAGCTCTCGTCGATTTAACTCGCTGAGAATCTATGAGCGCGTCGACTGCCTCTTGCAGCATTCGTTTTTCGTTTCTTAAGATGATATCGGGCGCACCAAGTTCAATCAGCTTTTTAAGCCTGTTATTTCTATTTATTACCCGTCTGTAAAGATCATTTAAATCCGACGTTGCAAAACGACCACCAGAGAGCTGGACCATTGGTCTTAAATCCGGAGGGAGAACCGGTAAAACCTTAATAATCATCCAGTTAGGTGAAAGCCCAGATTTGCGCATGCTTTCAACAACTCTTAGTCTTTTTGTGGCTTTTATGTGTTTTTGACCAGTGGAATTGGCTATTTCTTCACGCAAAGATACGGAAAGCTTGGCAAGCTCGAAATTTTCAAGTGCTGAAAGTACTGCCTCAGCACCCATCCCTACTTTCAGAAATTCCTGGGCATTGTAATCTTCAAGTTTAAAATATTCCTCTTCAGAAAGCAGATCGAGGGGTTTGATCATTTTAACCAGATCCGTTATATTTTTGTAAATTTCCTCAAGGCGCTGGATTTCTTGGGATGACTCTTCCTTATGTTTTGCCTGAATTTGGCGCATTCTAAGTTGTAATTCTTCAATTTTAATATCTGTAGATTCCTTAACTTTGCCTTTAGATTTAATTTGAGCAATTTCTTTCTTGACGTTTTTTTCTTCAACGTCAAGCTTTTGTTTAAGAAGTACCTGCTTTTCAACTCTCTTTTTCCCCAGTTCATCCATAAGATTTTTAAGAATTTCTTTCTTTTTTTCGCTATCGATTTCGACAACTAAATAAGATGCAAAATAGACAACAGCATCCAAATTTCTTGGAGAAACATCAAGAAGAAGGCCTAGTTTTGAGGGACTTCCTTTAAAGAACCAGTTATGAACAACCGGGGCAGCCAGAGTAATATGGCCCATTCTTTCGCGTCTTACTCTCGACTGGGTTACTTCAACTCCACATTTATCGCAAATAATTCCCCTGTATCTGATTCTTTTGTATTTGCCGCAGTAGCATTCCCAATCTTTGGTCGGTCCAAATATTCTTTCGTCAAATAGCCCATCTTTTTCCGGTTTTAAAGTACGATAGTTGATCGTTTCTGGTTTGGTAATTTCGCCAAACGACCAAGATTTAATATCCTCTTGGGAGGATAGGGTTAGTTTAAGTGCTTCAAAATCAATTAGTTCATTCATGGCAAGCGTAATTCCTCCAACTCCATTGGAGATTTCCTTTTGGCAATTTCTGATTCAATACCGATAATTTCCTCACCTGAAACTCGAGCGAGTTCCGCAGCTTTGCGGGCTGTTTCTTCTGCCTGTGGTTCGATTTTTTCTTCCTGGGCTGTTTTTGCGCCAATTGTGGAAACACTTAAGCTTAGACTATTTAACTCTTTTACCAAAACTTTAAACGATTCTGGAATAAGTGCCTGGGGAATTTCCTCTCCTTTAATAATTGCCTCGAAGGCTTTGGCACGTCCCACAACATCATCTGATTTTATTGTCAGCATCTCCTGTAGGGTGTAGGCAGCACCATAAGCTTCCAGCGCCCAAACTTCCATTTCTCCTAATCTCTGACCCCCCATTTGTGCTTTTCCACCGAGGGGCTGCTGGGTAATAAGAGAATATGGTCCTGTTGAGCGGGCATGCGTTTTATCTTCTACCATGTGGATAAGCTTCAAAATATAAGTTTTGCCAACAACAATTGGCCTGTTGAAAGTAAGGCCGGATCTACCATCATATAAAGTAGTTCGGCCATCTGCTGGCAAATTGGCTTTTTCGAGTTCGGCAACGATTGTTTCTTCCTCGATGTGTTCAAAAACCGGCAAGGCAACCTTATAGCCAAGTTCATCGGCTGCCCAACCCAGATGCGTTTCCAAGAGTTGGCCCAGGTTCATTCGAGATAAAACCGAGAGGGGACTGATAATAATGTCTATAGGTGTACCGTCCTTTGTATAGGGCATATCAGAAGCTGGTACGATTTTTGAAATTACTCCTTTGTTACCGTGACGCCCTGCAAGCTTATCCCCAACAACGACTTTACGCATTTGAGCAACTCTGATCACAATTTTCTCGAGTGCACCGTGTTCTAATTCGTCTCCTTTGTCGCGAGAAAGAATTTTAATATCAATAACTGTACCTTTCTCCCCATGAGGAACACGAAGGGATGTGTCGCGGACTTCACGGGCTTTTTCACCAAAAATTGTTCGCAGTAGTCTTTCTTCTGCAGACAGTTCTGTCTCGCCTTTTGGCGCAATTTTGCCAACCAGAATATCACTGGGACCAACTTCTGCACCCACAACAACTATGCCTTTTTCATCAAGGTGGGCAAGATCTTCTTCCGAAACATTGGGAATATCTCGAGTTGTTTCTTCTGGCCCAAGCTTTGTTTCTACAACTGTAGTTTCGTATTCTTCAATGTGGATTGATGTTAATATGTCTTCCTTAACAAGCCTATCGGAAATAACAATGGCATCCTCATAACCAAGTCCATCAAAACTCATATAGGCTATTAATAAATTTTTGCCAAGCGACAACTCTCCTAAATCAGTTGCTGAACCATCTGCTAATAATTCTCCCTTTTTAACTTTTTGGCCTACAGTTACTTTAGGTCTTTGCGAGTAACAAGTACTTTGAGGAGATCTTGTGAATTTTTGGATAGGGAAAGTAAAAATTTTAGACCCACCCCGGCTATTTGATTTAGTCTTTAAAATTACTTTTTTGCTGTCAACATAGGTGATTTCACCGTTGTCTGGTGCTATTATCACTCTGCCCATATTGGCACCGACTATTGCCTCCATACCAGTGCCGACTATCGGAGACTCTGGTTTTATAAGGGGTACTGCTTGACACTGCATATGTGTACCCATTAGTGCACGATTAGCTTCATCATGGGCTAAAAATGGAATAAGAGACGCAGATGTCCCAACTACTTGCCTTGGCACAACATCGATATAATTGACATCCAAACTAGCCGAAGTTGTAAATTCTCCTTTATGTCTAACCGGTACCCTAGTGTCAATCAGGTATCCTTTTGCATCCACCAAAACTTGTGCATGGGTTATGACATATTCTTCTTCATCATCTGCAGTTAAATAAACAATTTCATCGGAAATTTGGGCTTTACCATTTTTATCTTTAATTACTTTTTTGTAGGGAGCTTCTAAAAATCCGAATTCATTAACGCGACAATAGAGTGACATATAGGTAACAAGACCAATATTGGGTCCTTCTGGCGAGCGGATAGGACAGATTCTTGAATATTGTGAGTGATTAATATCGCGAA
>MFBO01000039.1:5728-15108 GCA_001774995.1 Candidatus Curtissbacteria bacterium RIFCSPLOWO2_01_FULL_38_11b
CAGTACCCATAACGGTTAGACGCCTTAAATTATCAACTTCTGAGAGTGGATTCGTTTGGTCAAGAATAGTAGAAAGCTGGGAAGATCTAAAAAATTCATTGATTGCAGAAATTATCGGCCTAGCATTAATTAAAGTGGCTGGGGAGGGAATAGCTTCTTCAATGGGAGTAAGGCTCATTCTCTCTTTAATGACTCTTTCTATGCGCAAAATTCCAATTCTAAATGCATTTTGGGCTACTAATTCGCCTACTCGCCTTAGGCGCCTATTGCCCAAATGGTCAATATCGTCAAGCTTGCCATTGTCTGCAATAAGTTCAAATAAATAAGCAATAGAGGCTACAAAATCCTCGGGGGTAAGTATCTGGCTATTTTCAGCGATCGTTGATTTAGTTATTTTTTCTCTGATTTTTTTAAGTCTTTTGTTGATCTTGTATCTACCCACTTTTCCCAAAGAATAACGTCTCGGATTAAAAAACATACTATCAATTAATGATTTGGCATTATCCAAAATTACATGGTCGCCTGGGCGCATCCTGCGATAAATTTCTAGAAGAGCTTCATCTTGGTTAGTAGTTGCATCTTTTTCGAGTGTGTTTAAAATAAGAATTTTAGCAGATTCGTTTAAGACCGGTTCAAAAAGCTTTAAAATTGATTCGTTATCTGAATAACCAATCGCTCTCAAAAAGGTACTGACTGGGAATTTTCTGCGCCTGTCAATTTTTACAGTGATTAGATCGTTTTTGGTGATTGCAAACTCAAGCCAAGATCCCCGAAGAGGTCTAATTTCGCAATTGTAAAGCATTTTACCAGAAGGCGGGTCGATTTCCGCGGAATAATAAGCTCCGGGAGCACGAACAAGTTGAGTGACTACTGCTCTCTCAATACCATTAATTATAAATGAGCCTTTATCAAGCATCATCGGAAGATCGCAGAGAAAGACTTCTTGAGAATTTTTTGCTCCAGTTTGTTTGTTGAGGATAGTAGCTTCTACTTTAAGAGGAAGATCGTATGTAATCCCCTTTCTGAGAGAATCCTCAGGTGTATGTTTGGATTTCCCAAAGCTGTACTTGCCAAAAGTAAGTGTATAATTCTTGCCTGTAAAATCATCAATTGGAGATACTTCGTCTAAAATTTCACGAATACCAGTATCTAAAAATTCCTTAAAGGATTCCCTCTGTACTTTAACTAAGTTAAGGGAGGGTAACTGAGTATTTTTTATTTGTCCCCAGGAAATTCTATTAGCCACAGGATAAAGATAAATTTTTAATTTTAAATTTTTAAAAGCTAAGCTGTGAGAACAGTATAGGAGTACCCCGAAAACGGGCAAGCGTCTTTTTAAATCTATTTGTTGGGATAATCCACAGGAAATTTTTAATACAACAAAAAGAAGAAGGTACAAAAAGTACCCCTTCTTTCAGGGTTGTATTATTTATACTTTTACCATTATTTGGGTAATTTTGTCAACCTCAAAGCTACTGGAGGAGATATTGTTGAATATTGTCATTGTGCTCTTCGTAGGTTTTGGCATAATGGATATTGCCATTTTTGTCGTGCAGGTAATAAAGGAACTCCGTATCGGCAGGACTGGCGGCAGCTTTAATTGACGCAAGGCCGGGACTTGATATGGGTTTTGGAGGCAAGCCGGGTGATAAATATGTATTATACGGTGAGTTTACCGAATCATAATCAGCTGTAGTTACCTGCGGCCACCAGGTATTCTGGGCACTATCGTAGCCTTTAGCGTATTGAACTGTTGCGTCAACTTGCAGGGCAATTCCATTTTCTAATCTGTTAATAAGTATTCCAGCGATAATTGGCTTTTCTTCTGGTGTTTTTGACTCTCTTTCGATTATTGATGCCAGATTAATTAGTTCGGTTTCAGACAAATCATTTTGACTTGCACTAATAATAAGAGACTCATTAACTTTAATGTTAAAAGTCTCTCTTAATTTTTTAACTACAAAATTAGCAGTTGCGTCTTTTGGAATTAAATAAGTATCTGGAAACATATAGCCTTCTTCGGCAAGCTTGATAAATTCATTTTTGTCAAATTGATAGGTATCATTCGAACCGAATTTTAACTTTTCTTCAATTATCGTTGCTTGTTCTTCGATGCGCAGACCCTCTGGAAGTGTAATCCAGATATCGACTGCGCCATGAGTTAACTGGTTGGCGATTTCACGAGATGACATAGAAGGAGAGATGCGAAAGTCCCCAGCTTGAATGTTTTTGCCAATACCCATTTGGGCAACAAGAAGTCTGAATGCCAAGGAATTTTTAATTAAGCCGTCTTCTTTTAGGTCATAACTTATATTTACTACCGGCGTACCAGGACGGATAACAAAAAATTTCGATTCAATAGTTGTTTCTTTTGAAACAGGTTCTAAGAGAAAATTATAGTAAATATTTAATATAACCGGGGCAATTATTAATAATATAAAAAGTATGGCAAAAATAAATAGCCTTTGCCTATTTTTAAGCACGTACCACCTCGCTGGTTTGAGCTCTTCTGTATTTACCCGTTCTTTTGTCGAATATAAAAATCCGGCCGCAAGAGCAAATAACTTGTCGCAAATTGCCGAACTTTTCAATTTTTTGTCCCAAGGATAAATTTTTGCCGCAGCCTGGGCATTTGCCCTGAAGTAGTATCCATGCTTGAACTGGCGCAATTATTTTTTTAATCATTGACTGTTATTGACTGTCCAAATAACTTTGAAGTATTAAATTTGCTGCTATTTCGTGCTCTTTTTTCGCCCTTTTATGTTTGGGTATGTTGAGTTTAATCATAGTTTCGCGGGATTGTCTAGATGTTAAGGTCTCATCCCAGAAAATGATCTCGATTGACGGGTTTTTGGCTTTAATTTTTCGAGTAAAATTTTGAAAAAGAGATCTAATTTTACCTTCAACGACGCCTAAAACTAGGGTGTTGATTTTAAGTTCTTTTATAATATTGGCAATTTTTTTGACTGCTTCAGATTGCGATTTGTGGGTAATGGTTTTATACGGTGATGCGAATTGACCTTCTGAGATTGCCAGACCGGTTGTTTTTTGTCCTAAGTCGATTCCCAAAATCATGTGGATATTGTCGGGCTGAGATAATAAATTGTCAAATTAAGCTAGTTATTACTACTAATCTTTTAAGGCTGGTGCCAGGGGGGACACAAGTCATCAGAGTCAAATTTTTGCCATTTGCCGAGATTGGACGAATGACTGAAAGGTCATGCGGATCTACAACTTTTGCATATTGGACCAGATACTCATAGTATTTATCACCGATGTTAACTTCGATTTTGTCGCCTATTTCAAGTTCACTAAGCTTAGTAAATATAGCAAGATAATTTTTGGGGTCGTTAAATTGGGGAAGTACCGAATGGCCCGTTATAAAAACATTACCTACTTCTCCCGGCAGTGCAGAACCCGGGAAATGGGAAAGGTTTTGTTTAAAGTTTAAACTATCTACTTTGGCAATTGCTTTGAATATTTTTAGCTTGGGGATTGTAACGTAAAACTCTTTAGGCCTTTGTCCTTGAGGTTTATAGGTAGTAGCAAAATAAGAAAACCCGTCGGAATCTTTAACGACTTGGATATTTTCAGCATAACTCGTACTTGCCGAGAGCACCTTTGACTGTGGTACTGGGACATTTTTTACATGGCTAGTTAGCTTTGGCATTGTACTAACTTGCCAGACTAGATATGGCCAAAGGGCAAACAGTATTGAGGCAAGGCCAATAATGGTGAGGATAGTATAAAAATATCGATCGGTTCTTTGGAGTAGTGAGAGAGAATTTGAGGATGGGGGATCTTTGGAATAGATTTCTAAATCCATCAAGTTTCAATTTTAATATTAATTTTTCCTAAACTTTTAGGAAGTGAATTTGTGATTACAAAACTGGGTGAGAAATTAACCTTGACATCAACAACTTCTGGTAACTCTTTAATTATTTCTCTACTTTCCTTGACACTTTTAGCGGAAAGTTTTTCTTTCAGTTCTTCTTCATTAAATTTTGGTACAAACCGAGCCTGGAATTTACCAGAGAGATTGAGGCCTCCGGTTCTTTTTTTGGCATTTACTGATAAAATTTCGATGTTTTCTGGTTTACTTTCCATATTTTGGGGAGCTTGTGAATTAATACTTTGCGCTAAAAGTTCTTTAAGCGATGACTCATCGTACACAATCGCTGTCGCTGTGACAACAAGATCAAGATTAATAAGTGAAGCTTCTTCATCTAACTTCTTATCAAAAGATTTTTTAGCTATGCTTGTTTCAATTGTTTCATCGTGAAACTGGGTGCCAGCTAACTTGTTTTTGAGGTCATTGACTGCAGTCTCTTTTAAAGAATTGTGTAGAGACTCCTGAAGATTATTTAAATCATCTCGAGACGCAATTGTTACTTCTTTTTCGTCTCCGCCACTAAAAGCTGTTTCGTTAGTTGCCGAATAGAAAAGCTCGTCAAATTGACTAAAGACAAAATCCTGGTTTGCACCTAAATTGTAATCAGGGCCGACTTCTTTCGCTGACACTTTTACATCGGCTTTGCCGGGGTTTCTTTCTGAAGCGCTAGGAGCGCTAGCTGAAGTTGCCTCTACAGTATCCTCGAAGGTAAATTTAAGACCACTCTTGGAAATAATTTCTGTGCCTTTTGGAAAATTTTTTGGTGAGCCAGTCCAATTAAAAACCGTAACCTGGCCTTTGGCGTATTCCCCTACCTTTTTCTTGCCGGTCGCTACCGCTTTTCTTGTGCCTTGTGCTTCCCCTTCAACTTTGCGGCCTGCAATTTGGTCTTTGGAAAAATCCGGGGACCCCCCTACCAGTACATCGACGTCGAAATTATCATCTTTTGACTGAGCACTAATTTTAATGACTACCTCGGCGCTGGCTATGGTTTTGCCTAATATGAAAAGACCTAAGAGGGAAAGTACTAAAATTAGGCCGAGAGAAATCGCAATTTTTTTAAAAGCATTGCGCCCTTTAAGTAAATCCAAAATTTTAGACATCCAGCTTAAAGTTGTAATTTGTTCGATGATACCTTGAGAACTTTTGGTTTGGACTTTATCTTGTTTTATAAGATTGCCGGCTGTTGGCATTTCATCTTGAATTTGATGTTCAAAATTTTCGTCAACTTGGCGAGTCGCTATGTTTGCCTTACTTGATGGAATGTCCGCAGTTAAAGGTTCGGGTTGTTTTTCACCTTGAAAGTCAGCACCTATTTCCAAGACATCTTCTCCTTCAATAAAGCCAAGCTCATCTGCTATGGGTGTTTTTTGCATGATGTCATAAGAGCCTATATCTGCTATTTTTGGGACAATGGTACTGCTTTTTAGTGTTAACTGTGGTTCGTGACCCAATATATCGGTTGCTTGCGATGCGGCAACTGAAAAAGACAGTTCACTGTCCTTAATAAATTCAATCTTTGGTTGTTGGACAAATACGTCTTTAAAATCATCTTTTTGGATTTGATCAGCAAGACTTGTATCTTGTCCTAAACCAAATATGTGTATTTTTGCAGGGAGAGATTGTTCATTATCTAATTGTTTAACAAGACTTGAGATTTTTTCCAAGGTGGGTTTTGATTTTGAAGTTTTGGTTGAATCAACCTGATTATTTCTTATTAAATGCACCTCAAAATAATCTTGGAAAATTCCCAACAAAACGATGTTTGGGGTTGACCCTTCTCTAACTTTAAGGTAATTTTTAATTGACGCAGACAGGGAAACATACGCCTGAGCATCCAACTCTAAATCGCTGGAAAGTTTTTTAAGAAGTTTTGAAGTATCAGTAGTTAATTGACTACCTTCAAACCAATTAGCACTAAGGCCAAATACAACTTGTGAAACGTCACTTCCCGCCTTTTCGGCCGCTGCGTCGATAGCTACCGCCGCCTGATGAATTAAGTTTTCAACATTTTGGAACGACCTTTTGGCAAAACCGGTAATTTTAACAGCGTCGTTATCAAATGTCCAAACGCTTGCCAAAATACTATCAAAAGTTAAAGTAAGCGAGAGGAAATTTACATCTTGTGCATTCTTTTTGAAAAATCTTTGAAAAATGTCGCCAACTGCCATAATTCTTTTCCGATTATATCTTATATCAATTTATGGATGCGGCTTTTTTGCACCTTTTGTAGCCAATCAGTACACTAAAGCATTATGGGGTAATAATCGGCTGTTCTTGAGCTGGCGGTGTAGCTTCTTGGGTTGCTTGCGGGAGATCCCCAAACCCATTTCCTGTCTCAGGTGAAGGAGTAGCTGGCTCTTCTATTTGATTTAACGGTTGGGTAACATTAACTTCCTCATCTGATTTTTTGTTAAAAACAAAAAACCAGATAACTATAGCTATAATAGCTAATAGGAGTAAAATTGCGATGATTACGGCAAGTATTTTAAATTTTGCCATTTTTGACCCCCCATTACTAGACACTTGAGGGTCTGGTACTTGAGGACCTGGATGTATGTTTTGCGCGTTAAAAGGTGTAGGGTCTGGCTGCACATTTGTTTGAGGCGGGGATTGTGCAGCGGCAAATTGAGGATTTTCTACGGGAATATTTTGCCCGAAAGGCTGTGAGTCGCCAGCCTGCTGCGGTTCAATAGATCCAGATGGAGATTGAGACGATGGTTGCCGGGAATTATCAAATGGTGGTTGTGATCCTATGCCCGTTGGTTGAGGGTTTACTCCTAATTCCGCAGGTGTCTCCCCTGGTTCGCCGGAAACAACAAATTGGCCGGGTTGAACAGGATTGTTTTGCACATTTTGGCTGCCTTCAGGATTTTGCTTATTGTCGTTTGGGGCAGTTGGATCCACGCTTTACGCTCCTTTTAGTCGGTTAATTTAAAATTTAAAATTAAAAATTTAAAATTGAGGAAGCTAACTATGTCAGCTTTTAATTGTAAGTTTTGATTTGCACTTTTGACTTTTAACATTTGAGTTTGTATTTTATTTCCCTATTGTAGCATAAATTCTTCTGATGTTTGAACCTGTCGATTCTTCTTTCAATATCTTAAACCTGCCCAGCTGGCCAGTCGAGTCGGCATGGGGACCACCGCAGAATTCTTTAGAATAGGCACTATTTATATTATCACTTTGGCCAATATAGTAAATATTAACCAGATCCCCATACTTTTGGTTAAAAAGGCCAATTGCCCCGATTTCATCTGCAGCTTGTTTGGGCAGGGTTTTTTTATGAACTTTTAAGTTGTCTTTAATTTTCCTATTGATGATACTTTCCACTTTTCTAATTTGCTCACTAGTTAACTTGCCTGTGTGGGAAAAATCAAAGCGTAAGCGCTCATCGGTGATATGCGAACCTGTTTGGCGGACGTGGTAGCCTAAAACATCGCGAAGAGATTGGTGAAGAAGATGGGTTGCGGTATGGAGTTTAGCTGCTTGATCCGATTGGACTAATAATCCACCTTTAGTTTTTTGTGACATACTACGAGATAACTTTTGATGTTTGACAAGAAGATCTTCGAAGCCTTTTACGTCTATTGATTTGCCTTTTTCTGTTGCAAGCTCAATAGTTAATTCTATTGGAAAACCGAAGTTTTGATAAAGGTTAAAGGCGTTTTGTGCCAAAATTTTACCTTGGATTTTTTCAAATTCTTTGAGACCACGTGCCAGGGCTGTTTTAAATTTTTGTTCTTCTTTTTGAAGTTGGTCAAAAATCGTTTCGCGAAATTCGTCGAGTTTCGGGTAAAAACTGGCGTAAGTTTTGATAACTTGCATTGAAAGCTCTTTCAGAAAATCTTGATTAATGCCAGAAAGTGATGCATGACGAATTGCACGGCGAATCAATCGGCGCAAAATATAGCCACGCTCGACGTTTGAAGGAGTGATACCATCGGAAATCAGAAAGACTGCAGAGCGAATGTGGTCGGCAATAATGCGTGCGGATTTCGTATTGAAATTTTCTGATAAATCTTCGATTCGTTTCATTAATGGTAGAAAAACGTCGGTTTCGTAAATTGATTGGGCATTTTGCAATACACAAAGAATACGTTCGAGACCCATACCGGTATCAACGTTTTTTTGCTTTAGGGGTATATAAGATCCATCAGCTTGCTTATCAAACTCCATAAAAACATCATTCCAAATTTCCACAAACCGCTCGGAATCTGTTGCCGGCTCCCCACCTTCTAAGAAGTTTCCTTTGACGTCGTAAAACATTTCGGTATCCGGGCCGCACGGGCCATTTTTGCCGACCGGTCCCCACCAATTATCTAATTTGGGGTATTTAAAAATGTGATCTTCGGGCATACCAAGACTTCGCCAGATGTCATAAGAATCTTGGTCAAATGGTGCATCGGAATCGCCCGCAAAAACGGAAACATAAATTCGCTTGGCATCGAGTTTTAATTGATTTATCAAAAACTCATACGACCAGGAGATCGCTTCTTTCTTCCAGTAACCATTTTTGCCTATCCCATCGGTTGATTTTGGATCTCCGATTGACCAGTTGCCAAGCATTTCAAAAAAGGTGTTATGGACGCTGTCTCCTACTTCATCAATGTCATCGGTTCGAAGACATCTCTGAATATTTGCAAGGCGCTGACCTTCCGGGTGAGGCTGGCCGAGTAGATACGGAACCAAAGGATGCATGCCGGCTGTTGTAAACAAAACTCTTTGAGTTCCGGCAAGTTCGACAGATTCATCGGGAACTAAAGATGCCGAAGGAATAATTTTGTGCTGTTTATCTTCAAAATATTTCAAAAACTTTTGCCGAAGCTCAACTGATTTCATTTGCAATTATTATATAAAAGTTATAACCTTTATAACATTTATAAAAGATATATGGATGGAAAAATAAGACAGGGATATAAGTCTCTCCCTTTTTACAAGCAATCGGAGATTATCTACGATTTTACTGTGGAATTTGTTAATCGATATATTGACAAAAGGTCGCGAACTTGCGACCAAATGGTACAAGCCGCCCGAAGCGGAAAGCAAAATACGGCGGAAGGTTACTTACAAAAAAGTTTAAAGAGCAGAATTCAACTGCTAGGGGTCTGTCGCGGTAGCCTGGAAGAACTTTTAAACGACTATCTCGATTTTTTAAGGCAGAGACGTTTGGTTATTTGGGACAAAGAAAATCCAAAGGCAAAAAAAGTACGTGTCTTAGTTTATAACAATTACATCGATTATAAAAATTATAAAATTTATATTAATTCCCCGGAAAATGCTGCTAACGCGATGGTTTGTCTTATTAACCAGACTAACAGGTTGATTGATCAAAAGCTTAGATGGCTTGAGCAGAAATTTATTGAAGAAGGAGGATTTACAGAAAATCTTTTTAGGAAAAGACTACAGAGTCGCAAGAATACAGCCGTACAGGTTTGAATACCATCTGGTTTCATTCTGCCTAATTATATCCTAAAAGGAGAGAAAA
>MFBO01000039.1:15123-30480 GCA_001774995.1 Candidatus Curtissbacteria bacterium RIFCSPLOWO2_01_FULL_38_11b
AACAATTTGCCCAACTTCTTCTTTAACGTTTTGTACCTTTTCTTCAATAACTTTTTGGACTTGGTCTATCTTTTTTTCAACTTCTTTTTTTCCTGCATCTACCTTTTTTTCGATCTTTTCCTTAGTTTCCTCGATATCTTCGTCTACTTCTTCAAGAGCATTTTGGGCTTCTTTTAAAAGCGCTTCTTTGAGCTTTTGGCCGCTTTTTGTAGCAAAAAGATAGGTGAAAGCCGCACCTATAATCATTCCCGAAAGGAATGAGACAAGGTTGTTTCCTTGATCGTGGTTATGATTGTGATCGCTCATGTTTTTCGGGCTTTGTATGGCCTCTTTTTAAAAGATTGGCAAGACCGGCACCGGCGGCAATGGCTGTGAAAAAATGGCCTGCTGATTCGACAGGCTTTTTGACCTGCTCAACAATTACGTCTGTGTCGTCGACCAGCCTATTCATTTTCCCTAAAGTTTTTCGCAAATCTCTTAGGACAAAGAAAGCCTGGAAGCCAATCACAACGAGAAAGATTGACAGAACTACAGTTACAGATAGAAGGACTGCTTGTGTTAAATCCATAAGGCAAGTTTAACTTGCCGCAATCGAGTTTGACTCGATGGGCAGATAATTTGAAATTTGAAATTTTTAATTTCTAATGAATTTTTAATGTTTCAAATTTTAAATATTTAGATTTCATTGAAAATTGAAAATTAACATACTTAAGCCGCAACCACAGATATACTTTATGGAAAATCTTTTGTCAATGTAGAAAATTTTCACCTGGCAAGACGAATAGTGCGGGTGATTTTGGTCTTTGGGGAAAGTCTTTTCGAGGCAATGACCTCAATAATATTTTGGCCTTCATCAAGATTATACTGATAGGAAAAATTGCCACCAGCATCAACCGGGACAAATTCCCCTTCTATTGAAACTGTTGACTCTTCTTCTACTTTCCCACTAAATTCAACAATAGGCAAAGAGACTGTTATGTCGTCGGGTGGTTTAATTATTTCAAGTTTCGGGGAAGAAAAAATTGAAGAATATTGAATTACAATATATAAAATAAATCCAACAACTGCAAGTAAAAAAAGGCTATTGCGCACTCTTGACGGCGTGATTAAGGACCCCCTAGTATTACTTCTTTGCAATGGTTCTTTTTTGGGATATTTGGATTCATCATACTCTCTTCTGTACAGCGCTAGAACCTTTTTGGGGTCAAGGTCCAAAAACTTAGCATAAGAGCTAATGTAACCTTTAGTGAAAGTGGCTTCTGGTAAATTTTGCCAGTCCTCGTTTTCGAGAGCTTCAAGATGCTCTATTTTTATTAGCAATTTAGCTGATGCCTTTTTAAGTGAGATGTTTTTGGAATTCCTTTGGGATGCAAGAATTTCTCCGAATTTTTCCATTGATTTTAATTTTTTAATGCAACATGCGTTTATGCCGAGGATTCAGCTTGAGCCTGAAAATATACTTCCGAAGGCTAAAAGTCCTCGGTTTTAGCCCATCATATCATTCGGCTCTAGATTTTAGTTCGAGCTTTATCGGAAGTATGTTTTCTCCTTCGCTTCATCCGAGGATTAAGAATCCTCGGATTTTGCGAGGCTAAAATAATCATCAGGATTTTTGACTAAGACGTCACGAGGTTTGCTACCTTCTCCTTGGCCAACTATCCCCGCTTCTTCCAGTTCATCTAAGATTCTTGCCGCCCTGGCATAGCCTATTTTAAGTCTTCTTTGAAGTAGAGAAGCTGACGCTCTGTCATATTGGCAAACTGTTCTTACAGCTTCTTCAAATAGATCATCCTGATGGCCAATGCCGCTTCCTCTCATTTTACCGATGGGCATAGTAGTTACTTCTTGTGTATATTCTGGTTCGACTCCTGATTTTTTCAAAAATCCGATTAAATTCCTGATTTCAGTATCGGAAACGTAAACCCCTTGAATACGCATTGGTTTGGAAGCATCGGGAGGAACATATAGCATATCGCCTTTTCCTAAAAGTTTCTCTGCTCCCGGCTGGTCTAAAATAACTCTTGAATCAATCATTGAAGAGACGTTAAAAGCGATGCGGCAAGGAATATTTGCTTTAATTAAACCGGTGATGACATCAACTGAAGGGCGCTGCGTAGCAACAACAAGGTGAATCCCCGTTGCTCTGGCCATAGCAGCCAAACGAACTACGGTGTCCTCAACTTCAACAGGTGCAAATTCCATTAAGTTGTGCAACTCGTCGATAACAATAACTATATAGGGAAGAGCCTGAAAACCTGAAAGTTCATTAAAGCTTGAAATGTTTCTCACTTGAGCTTCATGAAACATCTTGTATCTTCTATCCATTTCAGAAATCGCCCACTTGAGCGCAGAAAGAATTTTGTCAGGCTCGATGATTACTGGGGTTAGAAGATGGGGGATGTCATTGTAATCGGTAAGTTCGACTCGTTTAGGATCTACTATTATAAATTTAACTTCCTGCGGGCTAGCGCGAAACAGGATAGTAGCAATTAGGGCATTTATAAGTACTGATTTACCGGATCCTGTAGTGCCTGCAATTAGGACATGGGGCATTTTATCAATATCGGACACAACAGTGCTACCGGAAACGTCAAGCCCTAAACCGACTGCAAGTTTTGATTTATTACTATGTAATTTTTCATCAGAAAGGATATTTTTAAGTGAAACGAATTCGGGTGAAATATTAGGTATTTCGATACCTACCTGGGATTTACCTGGAATTGGAGCTTCAATTCTGACATTACCTGTTGGTGTTGCCAGGGCCAGGGCAAGATCATTTTGAAGTGTTAAGATTTTGGAAAGTTTTGTACCCATAGGAATTTCCAAAGCGTACTGTGTAATAGTCGGCCCCAGGTTCACTTCAACAACTTTGGCAGTAATTCCAAAGCTTTCAAGCGTTTTTTCAATTGTTTGAGCGTTTTGTTTAAGATTTCCTCGATTAGCCTGAATTCCGCGTGAATCTGAAAGTAATGATAGCGGTGGATATTGCCAAACTCTATTTTGATACGGCGTATTAGCAATTACATTATCGATAAGCTGGGAATTTCGCCCGGCTCCGCTGAGATCTTTTAGGCCTGGTCTTGTCCCTTGAATTTGGGTATTTGACGGTTTTGTAATAAATTTTGGTTTTGCCGGCCCAAAAATTTTTAATTTAATTTTTTTAATTAGTTGGGCAATTTTTTTGTAGTTGTCAACTATTGCAGAGATTGCCTGCTCCAGACTTGTATTTAGCATAATAAATATAGAGATAATAAGGATAAAAAATAAAACGAAAAAGGCTCCGATTGGGGTTACTAAAGATTTGACTACAGAGAATAAAACACTTGCTAAAACACCTGACAGATTTTCAGAAAGTGGCGAAATGAGCGCTAAAAATGAAAGCATTGCGCTTATTGCACCAAATAAAGTATTAATTTTAGCAAATTTGACTTTGATGGAAAGGAGAGGAATGCTAGCAATTATTATTAAGAAAGGGACAAAGATAGTGCCTAAGCCAAAAAGATTATAAAAATACTCGCGAAGGGCAAGGAGAATTGTAGCCTTAGTAAAAATTGAGAGCACTAGAAGACAAGCTATTGCTATTAGTAAAAAGCCAAGTATTGTGGTTATGGTTTTCTTTTCTAAGTGAATTGGCGCAATTTTTGCTCTTCTTCTGTACCTTGCCATTATATTTTTAATTTTACATTATATTGGGATTAATTGCTATAGGGTATTTAATGAGGTTCTTGACTCTAATCTGGTAAATACTTTTTATAATTTTGCTCACTGATAATTACATTTTGGCTCTTTTGTTCCAGTTTGGCTTTGGCAACTTTTCTGCAAATGCCGTTTATGGTCCTATCGAGTGTTCTCATTCCGGCATCAAATCCCAATGGTCTGACTATTTTTCCCCAAACTTCTTCATTAATAATTAAATCTTTTTGGCCAAGTCCTGATGCCCAAAGAGCTCTGGGTAATAGATAATTTCTGCCGATTGTTATTTTTTGCTCATCTGTATAACTTGGCATTTCAAGAATTTCTAACCTGTCTAGCACCGCCGTTGCGATGCCTTGAATGTTATTGGCTGTCGTTATAAAGAGAACGTCTGAAAGATCAAAAGGATAGTCAATGAACTGATCTAGAAATTTGCTATTTTGTTCAGGGTCTAATAGTTCAACTAAAACGCCCATAATATCTGATTTAGAATCATCTGTTACCCTATCTATCTCGTCAAGAATAATTACCGGATTATTTGTTTGGACACGCCTCAAAACTTTGATAACTTGTCCGGGTTCAGCGCCTGGATATGCGCGTGATTTACCTCTAAGCTGGAGGGCATCCCCCATTCCTCCCATCGGAATCCGGCCGAATTTACGACTGATAGCCTCTGCAATCGAAATGGCCATAGTTGTTTTTCCGGTACCGACTAATCCTAATAATAAAAGGGCCGGGGCTCTTGTCTTTTCACCTCTTGAACGTTTCAAGCTCTCAATTGAAATATACTCCAGAATTCTTTCTTTGAGGGTTTCCAGTCCGAAATGGTTTTTGTCCAGAATTTTTTTGACGTGCTCAAGAGATAGTATATCCTGGCTTTTTTTATTCCAGGGAAGATTAACAATCCAATCCAAGTATCTGGAAACAGAATCATATTCTTGAGAAAATCCTTGGGCTCTCGCAAGCCTTGTAAGCCTATCGACCATGGCCTTGGATTTTTGGTATAAATCTGGGGGTAACTGCGAGCTTGTTAATTTCTCTTCCAGTAGCCTGATATCTTCAAACTGGGCAGGTGAGGTACTCATTTGACTTTAATTAAACCAGAAAATTTATCTCCTTTCAAAATTAATTGAATCCGCTCGATTGCGTCTATTGTGTTTATTATCTTTTGATTATTTTTTTGGGCGTTAAATTCCTCGCCAAGCATGAAGTTTATTGAATTCTGGTTGATGGGATACTTATCTTCATTAAGCACAAAAACAGCTAGTTGTGTATCAGTGTCGATATTATGGTTTGGAAACTCTATAAAGTCTGATTCGGAATTTAAACTATCGCTCACATCAAATGCTGCTTCGCGTGATGATGCGAATATTGTCCATTTACCATTAAGAAAAAAAGTTAATGTTTGGCTACTCTCATTTTGACTTTGAGCAATGTTTAACAAATGATAGTTTATATTGCTTCTAGTTTCCTCTTTATACTGGGATGGGTCTTGTTCATTAACTTTAATATCCTCGAGGGCGTAAAGATTGATATTGTCCTTTTTTGTCAGCAATGCAAAATCGGCATTCTTGCCAAACACAAATAGATATTGACCGTTTTTGTCATTAAAATTTAGCTTGAACCAATTTATTAAATTTTGCGGATAATTGGTCTTTTTTATAATAGATTCCCCGAACCTTGTGGTCGGGGTCCTCCCGTTCAGAATAAAATCTAAAAGGTTTGGGGCAAACATAATTAAATTCGAAGATTTTGGTGCTTTTACAAATTCTTCTGATAAAGTTTGATCAAAGGGACTATGTGAAATATGGCCGTTAAAGTTTATTGAGTAATTATTTATTTTAATGTCCGCAGTTATAGGAGTAAGGTAAACTAGTGCAGCAGAAGAAGTTGCATCAAGTTGAAAATTAATACCGTTTAGTACATTTTGAGGGATACTTAGTTGATCTAAAATTTCAAATAAATCTTTTTTTTGTTTTTCTTTTAATCTTAAACTAATCGTAAATTTGTTTTCTTTAGAATCCAGGGTAAACGTACTTTTATTTAACAAGCGAGTTGAAAAATAAAAAAATATTATAAGAGCTGTAAGCAAAATTACTAAAATTCCCAGCAAATGGGGCTTTAGCTTCATGAAGTTTTAGCGGTTTCGTGATCTTTGGTTTCGGTTCCTATCGTATTTTTTCATATAAGGGGGTTTTGTGTGTGGAAAACTTCTTCTTCTGAAACCTGAGGGTTGGTGATTTTGGGATTCATGATCTTTATTTCCAAAAACCATAGAAAGATTTACTCTGCCCTGGTCATCAATTTCGGCAACGCGCACTTTTACTTTTTGGCCAATTTTGACGACATCTCCAACACTCTCCACCCTGAATGGAGCGAGTTGCGAGATATGAACTAATCCTTCTTTACCGGGTAATATTTCCACCATTGCTCCAAAGGGTAAAATTCTCTTTACTTCACCTTCATATACTTCACCGGGTTGAAACTCTTTAACTATCGCTTCGATAGTTTTAGCAGCTTTTTGGCAAGCCTGGGCATCTTTACTGCTTATAGTAACAGTACCCTCGTCATTTATGTCAATAGCTGTACCAGTTTCGGCAATGATCTTATTAATAGTCCTGCCGCCTGAGCCAATAACTTCACCTATTTTGGCAGGATCAATTTTTACTAAAATTACAGTTGGGGCGTGTTTGGAAACTGAAGTTCGTGATTTGGGAATAGTATGCAGGATCTTATCTAAAATGGAAAGTCTTGCTTTTTTAGCTTTCGTGAGCGCCTCTTCTAAAATATTTATGGACACTCCATCAAGTTTCGTGTCCATTTGAATTGCGGTTACACCGTTTTTAGTTCCGGCGACTTTAAAGTCCATATCCCCTTGTGCATCTTCCTGATAGGCAATGTCGACAATGGTGACATATTTTGATTTATCCTTTTTATCGGTAATTAATCCAATGGAGATTCCGGCAACCGGCTCTTTTATCGGAACCCCCGCATCCATGAGTGCAAGTGTCGATCCGCAAGCTGAAGCCATCGATGTTGACCCGGCGCTTGACAGGACTTCAGAAACCACCCTAATCGTATATGGAAATTCATCACCGGAAGGAATAATCGGACTTATTGCTTTTTCTGCCAGTGCTCCATGGCCAATTTCCCGTCTGGCCGGTGCGCCTCTGCGTCTTACTTCGCCAACTGAAAACGGAGGGAAATTATAGTGATGCATATAACGTTTAGTCTCTTCACCTTCCATTCCTTCTATAAGCTGTTCAAGTGCCGGTGATGCCAGAGTTGCAATTGAAAGTACCTGGGTGTCACCTCTTTGGAAAATAGCCGATCCATGAGTGCGGGGCAAGACTTCCACCTTTGTGGAAATTTGTCTAATCTCATCCGGACTTCTACCATCCGGTCTAATCTTTTCAACAAGTATTTGACTTCGCAAATACTGGGCAACTTCTTCGTCCAACAAGTCTGCAATAATTTTTGGAGATAAATCGTTTATTTCCTCTTTTATAAATTCCTCTTCTAACTTTTTAAGAGTGTCAGTAAACCAACTCTCATCCTGGAATGCCCCAGTTTTAAAATCTTTCATGACATTTTTTCCGATGTAGTCTTTAATTTTTTCTTGTGTTTTTGGGTCTGTTTTTATTGGTTCGTAATCTTGCTTAGGTTTGCCAACCTCTTTGACAAGTTCATTAATCTTATCAATTACAATTTTCCCTTGCTCCACTGCGAACTTAAGACCTTCAACGATCGCATCTTCGATGATCTCGGATCCTTCTGCTTCAACCATCACCACTTCCTTTTCATTGGAGGCTATTACTAAATCGAGATTTGAAAGCTTCTTTTCTTCTTCGGTGGGATTAAGAATGAAGATGCCATTTTGCTTGCCCACTCTTATACCCGCAAGCGGCCCGTTCCAGGGAATATCAGAAATTGCCAGTGCGGCTGAAGTTGCAACCAGAGATACAATATCGGGATCATTTTGCTGATCGACTGACAAAACCGTGATAATAACCTGAACTTCGGCAAGATAATCTTTTGGGAACAGGGGTCGAATTGATCTATCTATCAATCTTGATGTTAATACTGCTTCTTCTGTTGGACGATTTTCTCTTTTTATAAACCGGGACGTCGAGATTTTGCCACCGGCATAAAGTTTTTCCTCATAATCAACAGAGAGAGGAAAATAATCGATGTTGCTAGCGAGCGGTTGAGAAACTGCTGTGGCTAAAACCACTGTCTCACCGTATTGGGCCAACACAGAACCATTGGCTTGACCTGCCAATTCACCGGTTTCAAGAATAAAACTCTTGCCACCAAGATCGAATTCCTTCCTAACTTTTTTGCTCATTTATAGTTATGGCGCTAAATCTTTAGAAGAGATATTGAGGAGTTAGAAATCGGGAAGCTAGAATCAAAGTCGGTATTTTTCAACTGGACAGATTGATTCTTACTTCTCAACTTCCAACAACTCTACCTCTTCCTAAAAAAATTAAACTTAATTTACAAGATTATACAGTGTTTGCACATAATTAGCAATTTTAGCCTATTTAAACAAGCCTTATTTTGGCAAATCAAGTTTGCCAATAATATCCTGATATCGATCGGGGGCTTTTCTCATCAGAAAGTGCAAAAGTCTTCTTCTTTTGTTAATCATCGATAAAAGACCTCTTCTTGAATGATTGTCATGTGAATGAGATTTCAGGTGGTCGGCAACGTTGCCAATACGCTGAGAAAGAAGGGCTACTTGGACTTCAGGAGACCCTGTATCTTGAGCGTGAGTTTTAAATTTATCAATTACTTGTTTTTTATTATTAGATTTTGTTGTCATCTTAACTAGAAAATTAAGTATAAAGACATTAAGATTCCCTGTCAAAAGATTTCGATCCTCTATAAATTTTGGGTGGTTTTAGCCAAGATTCTTTTAAATTTTCTTTAAATTCTACCTTTTCAATCGGTGTTTGGCGGTTTTCGTCCCAAATCGGTTGGCTTATAAAAGAGTTTTTACTTATTTTACCTGGTTGTTTATCGTTTAGTTCATCTTTTGCAAGACTTGCCTTATTGGGTGAGAATTTTAATAAATATTGAGCAACGGCCAGGGCAGACTGGTTCGTAGATTGAGGAGAGAAAGAGTTTGTGGCAAATTTAACTCCAGAATATAAATTAAATGATATGTCTTCATTTAATGGTAGCGACAATTCCTGCAACAGTTTGGTCGTGAGTTCACTTAAGCTGTTTGAGGACTCATCGTTAAAATGAACTTGAGCAAATTTATCCGTCATATTACCTACATTTATACTAATAATCCAACGATTTGGGTCTATATTTTGTTCATGAGTAATTTCTTGTTTCAATTGGTTCGCTGATTCATAACCAATAGCAAATATAAGATCAGGTTTGGTGGCTGTGTTTTCTAAAAAAATATCTTCTTTTGATATTCCATTGGTATTTTGTAAAGAATGAACCACTATTTTCAACTGATCACCTTCAAGATAATAAGTTACCTTATCGACATTTTTAATAGCATTATTGACCGTTATCAATAGATCATTTTTGTCATTGGTTGAGCCAATTTTATCAATTGCATACAATTGTCGTGCTTCACCTACATTTGGTTCCTTAGCCATTATGCTTGCGATTTTCCCTACTTTTTTTAAAGAAAGGTAAAGAGCTAAGCCAGCAGCGAGAGCATCAAGATTACCATCTTTGGTAACTGCAATTAAAATATTGCGGGCTCTTGATAATTTGTCGAGAGATTGTTTTTTTAGATAATCGTCCATTGTAAGCACAATTTTTGAGTATTATTACTATTCATTTAACTATCTAATCTTAATTTTGGGTTGATGATTAAGTTTTTAACCCAGAGATTCTACGATATCACCCTCCTTAAAGTCAAGATTAGTTGCAAACGCTATTCCACATTCCTGGCCATAAGTGACTGCTTCGACGTTTTTTCTAAATTTTTTAAGTGAAGTGACGTTTGTTTCTTGGCCTTCGCCTGACGAATTTCTTACAATTACTTTATCTCCAACTTTTATTTTGCCGTTTGTTACCTTCAAACCGGCTACCTTCTTTCCTTCGATGTCAAAAACCGCTACAATTTGGGCTTTGCCTTTAATTTTTACTTCGTGTTTAGTTTTCTCAAAACTTTCTGCAATACTTTGCATGTCCTCAATTAATTCGTAAATAAGACGATATTTTCTAATTACGACATTTTCTCCATCCGCTAGCTTTTGAACAGAAGTGGGAATTTGAACATTAAAAGCTAAAATCGGTGCTTTTGCTCCTTTTGCAAAATTTACATCTGTTGTCTGTACATCGCCCACACCTTGGAAAATTACCAATAATTTCTCAGGAAGATTAGCTTTGATTGCTTCAAGTGATCCTAGAACATCGGCTTTTAATATTACTTTAAATTTATCTTTAGCTAATAGCGATTTCTCAATAATGTCCTGGTGAGTAGCTATCTTTTTTTCTATTCCTTTCGTTTTTATTTTTTCGCGAACTATACTTCCTACACCTAAAACCTTTCTAAACCCAAGTATCTCAACAGGTGTTGATGGAAGCGCCTGCGAAAGGGTTTTGCCTTTATCATCAACTAAAGCCTTTACTTTTATCATCTGCTCATCTACTTCTATTCCCTGGCCAACTCGCAGGGTGCCTTTTTTGACTATTACACTAACTATGGAGCCGCGATTTTTGTCAAGATAAGATTCAACAACGATTGCCTCCAAGGGGTCATTGGGTAAAGATGGTTGTGGAGACATTTGCCAAACTAAAAGAATAATTTCTAAAAGCTCCACAATTCCCTTGCCTTTGATTGCAGCAATCTCAACAACCGGGACAGTACCTCCAAAACTTTCAACTAAGACGTCGGCGCCTTGCAAGTCCTTCTTAACTTTATCAACATTAATATTTTCAAGATCTGTTTTGGTAATTGCTACAATATACGGAATTCCTGCTTTTTTGATATGTTTTATTGCTTCAGTTGTTTGAGGTTTAACACTGTCGTTTGCGGCAACGACCAGAATTGCAATATCGGCAACTTCTGCACCACGGGACCGCATTTTCTCAAAAGCTGCATGACCAGGCGTATCAATAAAAGTTATGGGTTGTCCGTTGTGAGTTATTTGGTAGGCACCGATATGCTGAGTGATCCCACCGTGTTCACGGGCAACTACGTTTGTTTTGCGAATGGTATCAAGGAGCGTAGTTTTGCCATGGTCCACGTGACCTAAAATTGTCACAATCGGCGGCCGAATATTGATATTTGGTTTTTGGTTCATGGTATCTAGTTTTTGGTGACGAAACGATTTTCATTTAACTGGCTTTGTCACCATCATCAGACTTTGACGGTTCACTTGCAACCACTGATTTCACTGAATTAGTCTTTTTCTCTTCAGTGTTTTTCTGGTTTTGATCATCACTTAGAGCTTGACTGTCGTCTACAGGCTGATCAGAGGGTTGAGAACTAGTGTCATCGGTTGAGGAAGATTTTTCGACCGTGCCTTTCTCCTTTGCTACCTTTGATGCTTGTGATACTTTTTCCTTTGGCTCTTCTGGCTCATTAGAGCGAGGCTCGCCTTTGGCGGCTGGCTCCTTTGCTACCTTTGTCTCCTTGTCAGTCACTCCTAAGGCTTTCTTTGCTTCTTCTTGGGCCTTTTTCTCTTTTGCTTCAACCTCTTTGGGTGTGCCGCCTTTTCCCCGAATGTCGATTTTGTAACCTGTTAGTCTTGCAGCTAATCTAACATTTTGGCCTTCTCTGCCGATCGCCAGTGAGAGTTGATCATCCGGAGCGATAACTTGGGCATTGTTATCTTTCTCGTTGACTTTCACCTGAAGATCCTTTGCCGGAGAAAGAGCTGATTTTATAAACTCAACTTTGTCTTCCTGATAGGCAATAACATCGATCTTCTCATCACCAAGTTCATTGATAACCGCTTGAACTCGTACGCCTTTTTGACCAACACAGGAACCAACTGGATCGACTCCTAATTGATCCGAAAATACGGCAATTTTTGAACGGGAACCTGCTTCTCTGGCTACTGCTTTTATCTCTACAGCGCCTGACGCTACCTCTGGAACTTCCTGCTTAAATAATCCCTCCAAAAGACCACTTGCGGAGCGCGAAACGATTATTTCTTCGCCGTGAGTCCCTTCTTTAATACCAACAACATAAAATTTGAGTCTCTGGTTCACAAAATATTTTTCCTGGGATTGTTCCGGGGGCGGCATGATGCCTTCGGCTTTGCCTAAATTAACGGTGACTATGGGGCCGGAGATTCTTTGAATGATTCCGGAAACAATGGTGCCAATTTTAGATGAGTATTCCGAAAGGATTGCATTTTTTTCGGCTTCACGAATGCGCTGCAAGATTACTTGTTTGGCGGTTTGGGCTGCAATTCGGCCAAAGCCAGGAGGAGTGATAATTTTCTTGTTCTTTGATAGTGCGACCTCACCTGTTTCGGCGTTTAGGTCGACAATAATTCCTTCGGGATCACCGTAATCTTTGCGGTAGGCAGCGAGAATCGCTTGCTTAATGGAATCGAGCACTACTTCAGGCTCCAAACCGCGTTCGGAGCAAACTTGATTTAGAGCGCTTGCAAATTCGGTTCTTGCTTGAATAGCCATTTCCTTAGTTTATTAGAGACTAGAGAATAGAGTTAAGGGTTAAGTTTTATACGAAGTGATTTGCGATAAGCAAATAACAATTTCGCTACTTCCACCCTTAAATCCTCGAATCTCTTGTAATTCCTTTCGTTTAAATAATCAAGTTCTTTAGCGATTTGACCAAATGCGTCAAGTTCTGCTGTCGAACCAATCGCTATGTCCAAAAATCGAATATATTCTTTTGTCGACCCTTTGACATAACCTTCGACAATATTTGCAACAATTGATGTTGCAGCTCTTCTCATTTGAGAAACAATCCCATAAATTTCCTCTTTAGGAAACTCTTTTGTTAAATTGTAAATGAGCAGGGCAAGTTCTTTTGATTTTTGAAATACAATTAGTTTATTGTATCCAGCTTCGTACATTTTTTTTAACTCTTAACTCTAAACTCTCTCCCCTATATAAAAATAGGCGCAAACAGCGCCTCAGTTTTGAGTACCTAAAATCTAGTGGGAATTCTAACAAAATAAGATGCCTGAGTCAATAATTTTGGGGGTATATTGCAAATAGTGGGGTATATTGGTTAAGTTAAACCTAAACATTTGTGGGCATAATCGATAAACGAAACTAGTATGTGGGAAGTGATATAAATTTATATTCGCAGCAGAAAACCCCGCCCAGCGGGGATGAATGCACTAAATGCGAATACATACTTTCGAGGGATAAAAGCATAAAAGCTATGATGGTTTTTGCAGCTCATGTAAACTTAGGAATAATAAGTAAGTTATGAAACTTACTCGCGGTCCTCGTCCTTCGATAAGCAGAGCTTTTCTGCGAATAAACTCAGGACTGCGGGCCTAACCGAGGGCTTTTAGCTCTCGGAAGTTTATAACATGAATCATACATCTATTTATATTTAGAAAACTACTACTCCGCTCCTACCAAAAGCTTCCCATTTTGTGTTGAACATAGATTGCGATAAATACACTTCCCCTACTAGTGGATCATTAACAATTATTTGAGAAGGATCGTCCGCTTTCCCGGCAAACCCCTTAACAACCATCGTATGTTCGCCAGCGATTGCTTGAATTTGATTTCCTCCCGGAGTATTCCAAAAAGAAGCAACCCCACCTCTAGAATATCCCCATACTTGAACAGGGTTCCCTTTTAATAACTGGTCAGTTAATTGGCCAAGAGACCAGCCACTAAAAGATTGGGCATTTCTATAAATTTTTGCTACTCTTTCTATTGGTCCCCAATGCACACCATAGCCTGACACCATTTGTTTACCTTTAACATTACCAACAAAGGCGGCATTTGGGTCTCCCCATATACCATCTTGCTTAGGTGTATTATCAAAACCTATTAATTCTAGAATCTGGTCTTCATTAATCGGTATTCCTTTAAAAATGAGGATCATTCTTAAACTAGCTGCTTCACAAGATAAGGGGTATTTTTGCAAGTATGCGGGCACGGACAGAATAAAAACAAAGCTTTCAGTTGAAAAACTTGTAGTAAAAAAATCACGGGAAACTAAACCCCTAATACTTTTTATTCCTGGAGCGAAGACGGTCATGTATTTTGTATCGTAGGCAAGAAGATGACTCGGGGCAAAAATCATAGTATTTCCGTTCCATGTGAAGGTTCCATCTACTTGCGGAGTTATTGAAAAGTTGTTTTGTGCCGAAATTTTGTCTACTTCCTGATCAAAATTAAAGCTTAGACTATTTTTGACTCCAATATTTTCATTCTGATTTTCCCAAACTGATGAAGCCGAAACTATTTTTACCGAACCGATTGTTTTAAAGTCTAAAACTATGTCTTCTTCTGTATATGTTCCGTCTATTGACTTTGTACCTTTTGCAATTTTTATCTCGTAAGGCGTTTCGAATTCCAACTTTTTGGGAATTATGGAAAGTTTTTTATCTTCGGATAAGACAATTGTGCCTGCAAAAGCAGGCTCAACCGAGATATTTTCTTGGACGCTTTTAAAATCCATAGCTTTTGTAAACTCAATATTAAGGGGTGCATCAAC
This sequence comes from Candidatus Curtissbacteria bacterium RIFCSPLOWO2_01_FULL_38_11b, assembly GCA_001774995.1. Classification (GTDB taxonomy): domain Bacteria; phylum Patescibacteriota; class Microgenomatia; order Curtissbacterales; family GWA2-41-24; genus MFBO01. Next base: position 29,459 of record MFBO01000039.1, read on the forward strand.
GAATGCCTGCTCGGCGTTGCGAATAAATGAAGCGATCCTGGGAGGAAGTTTAGTTTTAAACTTCGTTGACGACTCGCTTTGTTGTGTTCCACGAAAAACTATAGCACCTTCTTTGTCTTTTGCAATGCGGGCTTTGGCAACTTTTAGGGAATACTCTGTTCCTTGCTTAAGCCTTTCTTTGGGTTTAATAATGTAGGATTTATAATCTTTAGAAACTTCGACACTATGGTCAATGTGGGGTTCTAAAACAAAGCTAAAATCTGCGAGGTTTTTATTTGGTCTATCAAGTTCTATGCTGATTGGGCTGTCAAGAGAAACGTCATTTGACCCTGCTTGAGGCGAAATGCTGGAAACATTTGGCAGTGGTTCTGTTTTAAAAGTAAGAGAAAAATTGTTGCTTTGAGATAATTTAGAAACGTTTTTTACATTTTTAAGTATAATGGTATACTCAACATCCGGAAGAAAGGTAACTTCCGGGTAAAATACCAGTTTTCTATAAAGGTGAGTTTTGTAGTATGAAATTTCAAACCTCCATGTTCCAGGAATTTTAGGGCTTATTTGTTTTGCCAGTTCGCTTCTTGAAACAGGCCTATCGAACGTAATTTCTATTTTTGAACTAATTGGAACTTCGGATGAATTAGCAGCTGGGGACGAATTTGAAATTTTAGGTGAAGGGATAAAGTAGTATAGAACTGCTGTGAATATCAAAAAGACAAAAAAAACTTTAACAATAAGGGCGGTTATCAAAAATTTCTTAATATGACTCGGGTTCTGGGGCTTTGTTGTGAAGTGATGAACAAGATAAATAATTGTAGTAACTATTAAAAAAATCGAAAAATAAAATATAACAAGATCGGGAGAAATAAGAGGAGACCCTTCAACTGCAGACTGTGGGCTCGAATCCATAATTCAAGCTTAGCATAAGCAGTTGGAATGCTTTTTTGAATTAAATTGAGATAACTTTGAAGAGAGTTTGATGGGAACGTGAAAGTTATTAGATGGCACCTAAGATAAATTCTCTA
>MFBO01000039.1:30527-31475 GCA_001774995.1 Candidatus Curtissbacteria bacterium RIFCSPLOWO2_01_FULL_38_11b
GAGTGTAATCGAAGTGCTTAGGATAAACTCTCCAACTCTTCGAGCAAGTGCTTTTGGTCACGGCTGAGTTTGTTTGGGGAATGAATGTGAGTGTTCATTCATAATCTTTAAGAGAAACAACTTTAATACCTTTTACTTTTGTCTGATGTTTGGGGTTATCCGTTACCAGAGTTGCATTCAAATTCTTTGCTAAAGCGATAAAGGAGGCATCGTAATAAGTGATGTTATTTTTAAGTGCAATTTCATAAGTCGCGTGAGCAAGTTTTGCTGTTTCTGAAACAAAAATCACTGGTAATTCGTATGATGTAGTCAAGGTGTCTTGAGCCTGAGAAATTATCAGTTTTTTCTTAAGAAGGGCGTTGCCTATTTCATAACGAGAAAGTTCTGGGGCATAGATGATAACTTTATTGCTCCGGGCAGCTTCTAAAGTCTCAGCTGCCTGCGATACCCTGTCCTCATTCCTTTCATTGAGCCATTTAACTATTACGGAACTGTCCGCTACTATTAACTGCATTTATCTGCGTGTTAGTCGATCTTCGGCGATAAAAGCGGACAGGTTTCCTCTGCCTTTTCCCCTATAGGATCTTACTCTTTTTAAGTCTTTCCAAAGTTTGTCCCAGTCAACTTTTTTTTGCTCATAGGGTTGAATAATAATTTCGTTGGGTTTTTCGGCAGTGACGGTAACTACAGAAGAGGGAGTAATCCAGTCAATAGATTTTCTGATTTTCTCAGGAATAGTCACCTGGCCCTTATCACGGACAACAACGGCAGTTTGAATTCTCATTTTCTGATTTTCAGAATATCAGAAAATCAGAAAATTGTCAAGTGCTTTCTAATTCTTCAAGCCAATGTCTTTGTTCTCTGGAGAGTTTGGAGGGCACGCGGACGTCTTTTGACCCCGTTTACATTGAGTGTAATCGAAGTGCTTAGGATAAACTCTCCAACTCT
>MFBO01000039.1:31507-31772 GCA_001774995.1 Candidatus Curtissbacteria bacterium RIFCSPLOWO2_01_FULL_38_11b
GGTCGCCGCGGGTGCGGCCGGAAACATGGGGAACGCCTTTTGCGCGTAAGCGGATTTGGGTACCCGGTTGAGTTCCTGAGGGGATCTTGATTTTAACAGGTCCATCGACGGTTTCAATTTCTTCGATAGATCCTAAGGCGGCCTTGGAAAATGTGATCTCGTGTTCTGAGATGATGTCATAACCTCGCCTTTTAAATTTAGGGCTACGAGCAACCTGGCAAACTAATATAAAGTTAGAAAAGCGGATTTCGGATCCATCGGCAAC
>MFBO01000039.1:31795-35941 GCA_001774995.1 Candidatus Curtissbacteria bacterium RIFCSPLOWO2_01_FULL_38_11b
TTACATATCGGGGTAATCTCGCCTGACGGCCAAAAGGTGATTGACCGCCAAAAAACGCTTCGAAAATGTCGAATGGGTCCGCAAAACCGCCGAAGTCATAGCCTTCTGAGCTGCCGCCCGACGACCAGGTGTAAGTTCTAAATCCGCCTTGGCCTCCAAATGGCCCTGCACCCTGATTCGCACTACTGAACCCACCGCCCGGCTCAAAAGCTGAATGTCCAAACTGATCATATGCACTCTTTTTCTGGGGATCGGAAAGAACCTGATAAGCCTCGTTTATTTCCTTAAATTTTTTCTCGGCGCCCTCTGATTTGTCGATATCCGGATGATGTTTACGCGCAAGATTCCGGTAAGCTTTTTTTAATTCGTCCGCGTTAGCGTTTTTGGAAACTCCAAGGATTTGATAGTAGTCGCGTTTGGTGGCCATGATTGCATTATATAAAATTTGAAATTTTTAATTATCAATTTGTAATGAATATTAAATGTTTAAAAATTAATGAATTAAAATTTCATTGAAAATTGATATAAACAGAGCCTAAAGTCGTAAATTTTAAATTGAAAATTAATTTGATACTTTCTTGCCGGCTAGATCTTGGCCGCCGTATGTAGCTGTAGTTTTATTGACCCTAAACTCAAGTTCGCTTACCAAAACCTTACCATTGTAGATTTGGACTTTGTGGACACCAACGGCAGACAGTGGGAAATTAACCAGTTCTGTCATCACATTTGCTTTACCATTTGTACCCAGCTTAATCTTAAATTCTTTGTCTGGAAAACTGTTTTCGGTTTTTTGGGGCCCGCCTATACTCGGCGAGGCTGGTGGAATAAGTTTTAAAGTCAGAGGATATTCCTGATTGGCTTCGCCGCGCACAACGGCAACTAAATACATTTTAGGCCAGTTAGTAGGGAGGTTGGCAATAAAGAACTGGTCAAAAATGCCGATTATGGAAAGTTTTTGCTCTTGGGAAACTGTTGCCAAGTCGCAGAGGACAAAAAGGTCGGTGGTTAATTTGGCCATTTACTCCTTGACCACTTCCCCTTCTTGAACTTCGCCGGTGTCGTCGCCTTTGGCTTTTTGCTCTTCGCTTTTCGTTTGACCATCCGTCTGGCCATCTGGTTTATCCGATTCAGCTGATTGAGCTGATTTAGCTGAACCATACATACTCTCTCCTATTTTGGATAGAACGCCTGACAGTTCTTCTGTCTTTTGTTTAACTTCATCAATAGGGCCTGCGGCCTGGATTTCGCGCACGGCTTTAATTTTTTCCTCAACTTCACTCTTAACCTCGGCGGGTACTTTATCACCTGCGTCTTTTAGAGCTTTTTCTGCCTGATAAACAAGAGCGTCTGCTTTGTTTCTTGTTTCAATTTCGTCTTTTTTAGCTTCATCTTCTTTGGCATGTTCCTCAGCTTCAGCGGTCATTCGTTTTATTTCTTCATCGGTAAGACCTGTTGAGCCGGTAATTTTTATTGATTGTTCTTTGCTGGTTGCTTTGTCCTTGGCAGTAACGTTTAAAATACCATTGGCGTCAAGATCGAAGGTAACTTCTATTTGGGGAACACCTCGCGGCGCAGGCGGAATACCGTCTAAAATAAACCTGCCTAGCGATTTGTTATCGTCGGCCATGGGCCTTTCACCCTGCAAAACATTAATTTCGACAGTTGTTTGGTTATCAGCTGCAGTTGAGAAAACTTCGGTTTTTGATGTCGGAACGGTGGTGTTTCTGGTAATTAAAGGTGTTGATACCCCTCCCAGAGTTTCAATACCCAAAGTAAGAGGTGTAACATCCAAAAGAACCATTTCCTTCATTTCACCGGTTAATACTCCGCCCTGAATAGCAGCACCAATTGCCACGACTTCATCCGGATTTAAACCTTTGTGAGGCTCTTTGCCGAAAAACTCCTGAACTTTTTGAGTAACAAGCGGCATTCTGGTCATACCTCCAACCAAGATAACTTCGTCCACTTTCTTAGCATCAATTTTGGCATCCTTAAGACACTTTTCAACCGGGGCGAAAGTTTTATCAATAAGGTCTGTTACAATCGATTCGAGCTTTGCACGGGAAAGTTTTAACTGCAGGTGTTTGGGGCCTGTTTGGTCTGCCGTTAAATACGGGATAGAGATTTCGGTTTCGGTTGTAGACGATAGTTCTATTTTTGCTTTTTCGGCAGCATCCCTAAGACGTTGCAATGCCTGCTTGTCTTCTTTAACATCAATCCCCTGGTCTTTTTTAAATTCGCCTGCTAAAAAATCGACTATTTTAGCATCAAAATCGTCACCACCAAGGTGAGTATCTCCGTTTGTTGCCTTAACTTCAAAAACGCCCTCGCCAAGTTCCAAAGTTGAAATATCAAATGTGCCGCCGCCAAGATCATAAACAGCAATGGTGTGGGCATGGGATTTATCAAGACCATAGGAAAGGGCTGCAGCAGTTGGCTCGTTAATTATTCGCTCGACAGAAAGACCTGCGATTTCGCCTGCCTGCTTTGTAGCCTGTCTTTGCGAATCGTCAAAATAGGCGGGGACTGTAATTACCGCTTTTTCTACTTTTTCGCCTAAATAGCTTTCGGCATCGGCTTTGATTTTTGAAAGAACCATGGCAGAAATTTCCTGCGGTGTAAAGTCTTTTCCTTCGACATTGACAACAGCCATACCGTCTCTGCCTGCTTTAACTTCGTAAGGCAGCCATTTAGCATCTTTTTGAACTTCCGGATCTTTGAATTTCCTACCCATCAATCTTTTAACAGAAAAAATCGTGGTTTTGGGATTGACAACCATTTGGCGTTTGGCCGGATCGCCAACGACGTGTTTAAGCGGGTCAACCACAGAAGGAATTACGTTGCGACCTTCGGCACTGTGGATGATTTTGGGTTTACCAGCCTCCACGACCGCAACTACTGAATTCGTTGTTCCTAGATCGATTCCGATGACTTTTGACATACCTTTTTGAAAATTTTTAATTTGAAATTTGTAATTTTCATTGAAATCATAAAATTAAATTTTAAAAATTGATTAAAAATTTAAAATTATAAATTGAAAATTGTTTTTTATGCATAATCACTTACCTCTTTTGCTTCATCCGGTTGATCTTTGTTGGGATTATCGTCTGCCGATTTCTTCACCACCACTACTTTTGCCGGTCTTATAACTGTATTATCTATTTTATAACCTTTTGCTAAAACCCGGGCAACTTGGTTTTCCTGCTCACCAGCTTGAGTTTCTACTGCTTCATGCAAGTGCGGATCAAATTGAGAACCTTCTGCCGGAATTTCCTCGACACCTTCTACCTGTAGAATGTCCCTAAATTGCTTTAACACAATCTCAAGACCCTCGTCGTTAAGGTGCGATTGTGCCTGTTCTAAATTATCAAGAACGGGCAAAAGTTTTTCAATTAACAAACTCGCCGATAGTTTAGATAATAACTTTCTTTCTTCCTCAATTCTTTTTTCCAGATTATGATAATCGGCAAGAGCGCGTTTGAGTTTTTCCTCAAGCTCCTTGCTTGCAACTGCCGAGGGCGCTGAATGTTTAGATGAACGTACTGATTTTTGTTCAGTGTTATCACGTCTATTTTCATTGGCTGCAGTTTTTGTTGTTTTGTTCATAGCTAAAGTTTATCTTGATAATTCTGAAAGCAATTGGGCAAAATATCTCATTGTCGGGATTATTGTTGGGTAATTTAAGCGAGATGGGCCAATGACTACCAGCATACCACTATGCGTTGGCATCTGATAACGGGTAACTACAAATCCGCAGGGTTCAAGATAAGGTATGCCCAGTTCTTCTCCAAACAAGATTCGTAATTGATCTTCACGGGAAAGTTGGCTCAAAATTGGCTGGAACATTTCTGCTTTATCAAGCATCGAAAGAACAGCTCTGGTTATATCAATATCATAAAATTCGGGCATATCTAAAATATTGGCCATCCCGGCTGCATAAACATCGCCTTCTTCATCGGTGGCAATTGCCAGGGACCGCGTTTGATCTGCAAGAACTCTAGCTGTGTGACGCAAAAGTTTTTCAAAAGGTTCGTTTTCTGACAGCTCTTCTTTTATAGCTACTTCATCTTTGAGGGAGAGGGTTTTTTCTTCCATTAACTGGTCAACATAAAATTTCATACCCATAGATGTCGGGGTGCGGCCGGC
>MFBO01000039.1:35962-37734 GCA_001774995.1 Candidatus Curtissbacteria bacterium RIFCSPLOWO2_01_FULL_38_11b
GAATTCTTTTTCCACAGTTTCCGAACCGACAGGTTCGGCGGTTTCGATGTATTTTTCGATTATTGAGCGCAGTAAATTTTTCTGGCGTTCAGTAAGGTCCATTGATCCTAATTTATCCGAATTGTCAGTTCTAATTTACCCGAATATTAGTAATAATTCGGAGTAATAATACGTATTGATTCGGGATTTAGCAGACAATGTACCATGAGTGCTAAGTGTTGTCAAGAGTTCATCTTATGAACTCGAAGACCCTGAACTTGTTGAAGGGTCAAGAGGAATGTTGTTTTAGGAAATCCTTGACGGTTTCATAATGATCAAAGGCGAATTCGTTTTCTTTTGGTAGATTGTTGATGTCAAACCATTTGGCATCGGTTACTTCGTGAAGATCAAATTCTATCTGACCTGATGCTTCAACGATATAGACAAATGCCACATTCTGCCTGTCTTCGTTTTTGCGCGCTGGATTGTCTGTGAATTTGAATAACTTAACTGATCTCGCTTTCAGCCCGGTTTCTTCTTTTAATTCCCGAATGACAGCTTGCTCTAAAGTTTCATCTCTATCTAAAAATCCGCCAGGGATCGCCCATTTTCCGCCATTTGTAAGATGCGGTCCGCGTCGAATGAGAAAGATTTTTCCGTCTTTGACGACAATGGCATCGACAACTACGTGTCTGAGTGATGTTTTTCTATCATTTTCAAATGTACAGTGAATCACTGCACTATATTAGCACTTTGACTTACAGTCGATCGATTTTCAACTTCAATGATTTAAATCATTGAACTAGTTAGCTTTGATTTTGGAGGATTTGTGGAGCCAACTGCGACTTTTATAAAGTTTTGCCCCAGAAATTTATATCTTTAATACAGCAAGGAATGCCTCTTGGGGAATGTCGACAGATCCAAATCGTCTCATGCGTTTTTTGCCCTTCTTTTGCTTTTCGAGTAGCTTTTTCTTACGGGTGACGTCGCCGCCGTAGAGTTTTTTGGTTACGTCTTTGCGAAATGCGGACACAGTTTCGCGGGCAATGATTTTGCCACCGATAGCTGCTTGAATTGGAACTGGAATTTGCTGGCGCGGTATAGCTTTTTTTAATTTTTCGACCAGTTTCCTGCCTATTTCTTCTGCCCTATCCTTTGGAACAATTTGTGCCAGCCCCTCAACCGGTTCACGGTTTATCAAAATATCCAATTTTTCCAATTTGGCATCTTTGTATTCTGCTACCTCAAAATCAAATGACGCGAATCCGGAGGTTTGCGTTTTTAGCTGATCGTAAAAACCAATTAATATCTCAAGTAGAGGAACTGTCGCTTCGATTTTTTGAGAAGCTCCGACATTTTCAAGGCCAGTTTGCTCTCCCCTTTTATCGTAAATAAGTTGTGATATTGCGCCGTAATATTTTTGAGGAGCAAAAATGGTAACTTTGGCGTATGGTTCGCGTACAGATTTTGCGGTTGGATCAAAATCTGCCGGTTTATTGATGATCTTGCCGTCAACCTCAAAATTGACAGATGGTGAGGTGACAATGATATCCAGATCGTACTCTCGCTCTAAGCGTTCCTGGGTAATTTGGGCATGAAGTAAGCCAAGAAATCCAAGACGAAAACCCTGACCCAAACTTAGTGATGTTTCACTTGAATAGGTTAGTGATGAGTCATTTAGTCTTAACTTTTCTAAACCTAATTTGAGTTTAGGGAGATCACGTGGGTCTGTCGGGTAAAAAGAAAGAAAGACAACAGATTTGGCTTCTTTATATCCAGGAAGCGGCGGTGCC
>MFBO01000039.1:37754-39797 GCA_001774995.1 Candidatus Curtissbacteria bacterium RIFCSPLOWO2_01_FULL_38_11b
AGTATCGCCTACCTTAACCTTTGGTAAATCTTTAAGGTTTGTGACGATAAATCCGACTTCGCCACTTGTGATGAGGTTAACGTATTTCGGGCCGGGTGTAAGATAGCCTATTTGTAATATTTCACAGGTTGTGCCTGTTGCTAGAAATTTTACTTGATCACCGGTATGAAGCTCCCCTCCAAAGAGTCTAACTGTTGCGACGACTCCTTTATAAGGGTCGAGTGAGGAATCGAAAATTAAAGCGGAGGGTTTAGGGTTTAGGGTCAAGGGTTCAGGTGGAGGGATACGGTTTATAATTTCTTCGATTAACTCTTTTGCGCCTTCGCCGGTTTTGGCGCTGACTTTGAGAATTTCGTCGCTTTTAAAGCCAAGAGATTCGAGTTCTTTGACAGTTTCTTCGATATTGGCAGCGGGGCTGTCGATTTTGTTTACAAGGGGAATAATTGTGAGTCCTGCTTCCAGAGAAAGATTAAAGTTTGCTAAGGTTTGAGCCTGAACCCCTTGTGTTGCGTCGACAATAAGGACTGCTCCTTCCACAGATGTCAGTGATCTTGAAACTTCGTAGGAAAAATCGACATGGCCGGGGGTGTCAATCAAGTTCAAAGTGAAAAGTGAAAAGTGAAAAGTTGGATCAGAACTTTTATATTGGAGTCTAACCGCTTTCAGCTTGATGGTGATCCCGTGTTCGCGCTCAAGCTCCAGTGAGTCTAAAAGTTGTTGGGGGTGATTTTTTTCGACCGCGCCGCAGATTTCCATAATGCGATCGGCTAAAGTAGACTTGCCATGGTCAATATGGGCAACAAGCGCGAAATTACGGATATTGGGTTCATTCATATTGGTCAATCGTTTGCCAAAAACCTTATGTTTTTAAGGACAATTATACTTTTAAAATCTGCTGAGTGCGAAAAATGGCCAACATAGGATTGCACTGATTGATATGTAACACGCTTGTTTGTTATCTTTTTAAAAATTCTTTTCTTTGTATTTTTTTTAACCAGCCAGTAATATGGCAAAGTAGTATACCCGCAAAAATCAATGCCCCAGTTAAGCTTTCTTAAGGTGATCTTATTAGGATGAAGCTCGAGCTTAAGATTACTTTTTAAAAACTGCTGCAGTGTTTCGAAACAGTGTAGCAGAGCAATGTAGCTTTGGTTTAAGATTAGAAAATCATCGGCGTAGCGAAGGTAATATTTAACTTTTAGCGTGTGTTTAACAAATTGATCAAGCTCGTTTAAGTAAATATTGGCAAAGATTTGGCTGGTTAAGTTGCCAAGAGGCATACCCTTTTGAAGTTTTAGAGGTCTGACCTCTATTAGAGGTTGAACCTCTAAAGAGAAGCTGTTAATTACCTGGCTAGTTAGCCAGAGAACATCTTTATCTTGGACCTTTTTGGTAATAAGGTCGGCTAAAATGTTATGGTCAACTGAGGCAAAGAACTTTTTGATATCAAGCTTCAGTGACCAGCAATCTTTGGTGTAATTTTTGCTAATAGTTCGCGTAAGTTTCTCGAGTCTCTTAACTGCTCTGTGTGTACCTTTACCTAATCGACAAGAGTAGGAATCGTAAATGAATGTTTTGTCAAAAAGATTGTAGAGGTATTTATAGAGGAGATGGTGAATGATACGATCGGTGATTTCTGCTTTGTGGATATGGCGACGTTTGGGGTCATTTACGTAAAAGTCGCTGTATGGACCATGGTGATAAGTTTTTGATTTTAATTTTAGGTGTAAATCAAACAGATTGTCTTCCAAGTGTCTTTCAAAAACCTGTACCTCAGCCCTTTTTCTTTTGCCGACCTTAAATTCATCCCAGGCTTGAAAAAGATTATCAATTGATATTAAGCTGGGATAAGTATCTGTCATTCTGAGTGTAAACGAGGAATCTAAATATTTTTTAAATTTGAATTTTTAATTTTTAACTTAAAAGTATGCCCCCCCCCACGGATTTTACGCTTGATATTCCAATTTTTGCTAAACTTTACGATTTTTACAAGAATTTGAGTTGGTTTATTGCAAGGTTTCCCAAAACAAAACGGTATACATT
>MFBO01000040.1:0-1796 GCA_001774995.1 Candidatus Curtissbacteria bacterium RIFCSPLOWO2_01_FULL_38_11b
TTAGTCTATCTTTACAAGCCTGTTTGTCTGCTTCATTTGTTATGTAGTTGCAGGCTGTACAGGCTGCTCCGCCCATATCCTGTAATGTTTGTGAGAGGTCGGTAAATGTGATATTTGTAGGAACACTAAAAACCGATTCATCAACCTTCCAGTTTGTGCATTTATAGTTATAATCTTTGGTAAGAGACTCTGTGGATGTTCCGTCGCTTGTCTCACCGGCGAGCTCTTCTTCAGCCTTATTTATATTGATTTTTACACCTTGAGGCATTTCGGAAGTCCATGTATATAGCCATTCCCCGTCCGAAACCATATTTCCTTCTATTGTATTACCATTAGTTGTTACGGAATACGTTCCGTGCATTTTTTTACCGGAGACATGGGTAGTTCCCGTTAAGGCAGTTCCCTCGGAGGTCCCGCTGTAAGTGCATGAAACGTTTTTCCCGAGCTTAAAAAGGTCAAATACACTTCCTTCTACCGAAAGTTCATCAAGTTCGGCTTCTTCTGTTTTCTCAATATCTTCACTTTTTTGTGTTTGTGTAAGTTCGTTTGATGTACCCTTTTTTGAACGTAAGTTGTTCCAAAAAAATAATCCTGCCAGCAGTACAATTATGATTACTGCGATAATAATTAATTTATTATTTTTCATTATCAGATTATACTATAACGCTGTTGTTATTCCAAAGATTGACTGTTTTTAAATTCTAGAGTTGCTTGAGTACCGGTGTTTTTGTGCGATATGTAACTGATTTCTATGTCATATAGGTCGCATATATTCTTTACTAGGGAGAGCCCAACCCCGCTTCCCACATTAACTCTTTTTCCGTCAGGTGTACGGTAAAATCGATTGAAAACATTATTGAGTTCAAGCGGGTTCATGCCGATACCCGTATCTTTAATTTTTATTACAATGTCTTTGTCTTTAGTTGCATCAATTGTAATTGTCGCGCCGTGATGGCTGTATTTGAAACTGTTAGATAATATGTTTCCAAATACTATATCCGCATATTCTTTTGGCATATTTATAGTTAAATCATCTGGTATATATTTCCTTATTTTTATCTCTTTTCCTTTATAGTAAACCCCCAATTTAATAATATTTTCTTCCATAGCCTGCTTAATATTTATTTTTTCTAAGTGTTTGAGGGTGCTTTTTCTTAAACTGCTCAATAATAGTATTTTGTCAATTAACGAATTAAGTTCATATAAATCCTTTCTAATCAGTTCTAAGTCTTCAATAGTTGCGGATTTTTGTTCCGTAATTACGTCAATAGTTGAAACTGCTTTTGCCAGCGGGGTTTTCAATTCGTGGCTTACGTTGGAAATGAAATCTTTTTGTTGGACTGACATTTCGTTTAGTCTGGCCAGCATAGAATTAAATTTGTCTCCTAAAACTACAAGGTCGTCGGATGGATGGCCGGGCAATTCAACTTTATTATCAAGCTTGTCGAGGTCAATACCATCAATAATTTCGCTGAAATTTTTTATCGGGTTCATAAGCCTTGTAACTAGCAGACGTCCTAAAATAAAACTGCCTAAGATTCCTATAGCACCAAAGACGGAAAAGACTAAAGTAAATATCTGAACAGTAGAATTTATTTCGTTTAGAGATTTTCCAAGTACCGCAACTCCGAAAATATTGCCGTTATTAATTAAAGGTACAAAATACGTAAATAACTGTCCGCTTTGCCACATAACGGTTTTACTTGATATTTTCTTACTTTGAACAGTATTTTTTGAGGTTGAAATTATTTGAGTTAAGTTAGGGTTATCCAAATTGTCATATAGATTAAATAAGC
>MFBO01000040.1:1911-2275 GCA_001774995.1 Candidatus Curtissbacteria bacterium RIFCSPLOWO2_01_FULL_38_11b
TAACTTTTGTTTTGCAGTTAGTTTTCGCATATCATATACCCGCGGTTTTTAACCGTCTTAATCAGGCTATCCCCTTTTTTATTGTCTATTTTGTTGCGTAAGTATTTTATATGAACATCTACAGTATTTGACAGTAAATCTGTCTCGTCCCCCCATACGTGTTCGAGCAGGGCAATTCTTGAGATTACTTTACATTTGTTCAGCGCAAGATACTCCAGTAAAGCATATTCTTTGGGTGCAAGATCTATTACTCTGCCATTCTTTTCAACCCGACATGTATTAGTATCTATCCCTATCGGCCCGACTTTTAAAATTGGGGAACCTTTCGAGACAGAGGCTCTCCTTATTTGTGCTTTAATTCTTG
>MFBO01000040.1:2307-5920 GCA_001774995.1 Candidatus Curtissbacteria bacterium RIFCSPLOWO2_01_FULL_38_11b
ATCAAACGGTTTTGTTAAATAGTCATCTGCTCCGCAGTTTAATCCCTCTAATTTATCCTCTAACAGGTTTTTAGCTGTAATAATTATGATCGGTGTAGTTATACCCAATAAGCGTAATTTTTGGCATATTTCCAGTCCATCCCCATCCGGTAGCATCCGATCGATCAAAATAATATCGTAGCTTTGAATTTCGGCCATATTTATAGCATCATTTCCCTCATTTGCCGTATCCGTAAAAAACCCTTTTGGATTTAGATATTTGCTAATATTTGATGCAATCCTTTGTTCGTCTTCAACTATTAAAACACGCATAACCTTATTGTATCAGGTATTTTTGTAAGAGTTGCTGTGCCGACGATGAATGAGGACTTGGAGGATTCTTATCCTTTGTATTAAACGCCACAGTGGCATCCGCACCACAGTACATTGCCAATGCTGCATCTCCACCCGGGTGTTTGCCGAAATAGGTTGTAATATCGTATACATGGCCATTGTACGAAATCCAGCAGCTTGACTTATTGTTATGAGCAGGTAATTCGGCAAAAAAATCAGGTTCTGTGTTCTGTAAATCGACCGGTTCGTCGGCAACAACCTCTTTTTTATCAGTTTCGTCGGAAATAGATGTTTGGGCGTCTATAGGTGTGTCCTGTGTTTCAGTTTCCACCGAAACAGTATCGTTGACATTGTTATCCACACTTAGTTTAGGAGATTCAGTACTACTCGTAACGGAATTTTTCTGTTGTTTTATATAGTTTTTTACCTGCGGAACTAAAAAAACAGCAAGACTGATAAATAAAATATTCAGGATAGATATTCTGATTGCACTTTTTATTAATGGCCACATGGGGTTAAATCATTGAGAACTTTTCCGTTACTATATCCCGTTCGTTAACCCCCGCCTTAATAAATTGATTTTCCATTGATTCCATCATATTAATAGGACCGCATATTTGAATAAGAGCGTTATTTAAATCTCCTACAAAATGTAATACTTTATTAACGTCTAAATAGCCCTTTTCTGCAGTATTCCAGTAAAAAACATTAATATTATTCGATACTCCCAGATCGTCCAAAAACAGAGCCTCTTCTTTATTTGAATAAGAATAGAAAAGGTATATCTGCTTGTTGTGGAGTCTATTCAAATAATACCTAAACATACTCACAAATGGTGTAATACCGATGCCTCCGGCAATCCATACAATCTTTTGGTAGTCGTTCCCTATAAGGTGTTGACCGAACTTGCCGTATGGACCATACACTGCAACCAGAGAGTCTTTCTTAAGGTCCCTAAACCTCATAGTATGATCCCCAAGTATTTTTATGGATACTCTCAGGTAGGGGTCATCCGGAGATGATGAAATAGTAAACGGATGGGATTCATTACCAACTTTAGAGTCTGCAAAAGAAAAATAACAAAACTGTCCGGGCGAAAAGAGAACTCGCTTTGTGACTGAAACTAGATAGATATTTATTATGTCTAAAACCCTTTCTGTTTTAACAATTTTATAGATATATCGCGGTCCAAAATTCTTATAGAACAATACCGTATATATCCACGCCTGTATTCCTATTACTATAAAAAGTAATAACCAATACTTTAGAGGGGGAAAACTGCTGATATCACTTCCGATCATAAGGGCATGCACACCGGCTAGCATGAAACTTATACCCGTAAATTTATGGGTAAATTTCCAGATGTTATAAGGGAGTTTGATTAAAACAATAAAGATAAGTTGCAGAAGAAGTATATATAACGCAACAATACCAAAGTTGTAAGCGCTGTTACTTCCTATAAAAAAATAGTTTTTAGCTATAGAAATCTCAGGGAGGCTATTTAACGCGAGAAGGAGTGGATGATTTAATGCAAAAACCGTGCTTAAACCTCCCACAATGATATGTGTGTCATATACTTTGTCCATACCTCCGAAAGTGTTTTCTACTATTTTTAATCTTGTAGATAGTATCAACGATATAGCCATTAGGACAATTCCTAAAAGGCCGAAAATCTGGCTGACACTTAAAGGAATATTGGCAAGAATAATATTAGAGGACTCCTTGGACTGAACCCACAGTGCTATGGTAACGACGGACAAAACAAATATTATTATAATCCCGCGCAAATTTCTCATTGCAAATTGTTTTAATCATCATCCTCGTGTTCGTTCTCCATCTCTTTTTTTGCAGCTTCCCAATCCTCTTCCATTTCTTTTTTCTGTTTCTCATATTCCTTTTTTTCCTCCTCAGTCATTTCGTCCTCTTCTTCAAACTCCTTCTCATCTTCGCCATCATTTTTCCTTTCATCCTCGTCTAAACTACTACCGGTTCCCGTTTCGGTAGGAGAAGTATTAGAAGTTGTAGTTGTGGTGCTATTTGATGTAGAACTATTAGAGTTTACAAGGTATGGTTGCATTCTTGATACATTACTCCCGTGCGCACTTTGATAAAGTGATGTGTTGTCGGCACCGCAAGAAAAGACATCACCGCCCGGATGAGAACTTCTAAGAGAAGTAACATCATATTGCAGCCCGAAAAGCGTGATAATGCATTGATTTGACGGTATGTTGGGTGTGCTGTTTTGTGTGGCGGCAAGGTTTGTCTGTGCAGTGGTGCTGGTTGAGGCAACAGGTGTTGTAGTTTTATTAGTCGTATCCGTAGCAGTTACAGTGCGTGCGTTAGCCAAAGGGGTATTTTTAGGTGCGGGAGAAGGAGTATTGTTAGACTCACCTTTCTGTTCTTTATCTTTCTGAACATCCTGGACACTTTTAACTTCAGGTACCTCAGCATTGACTTCATTTATACTTTCGGCCACTTTGGCCATCCCACCCACTGTTGTAAGTACAGTTGTACCAACCACAACTATTCCTACGGTAGCTCCTAGTATATGCTTGAATAAAGCTTTTCCCATGTTAATCATTTTATAGCCTCCGATGAAATATATAAATAACTCTGATTAATATCAAAATTAATATACAAAAGAGCAGATTAAGGTTAGGTTAAGGATTTATTGGTATTTTGTTGACGACTATCATAATTAAAATTACACTTAACAAATATGAAAACCGCCTGGGAAAAAGAGTTGCTTACCCCGATAGATAAATTATTTTTTACTTTGGTGGGTATCTTAGCTTCATTGATTTTGACATTTCTTTATTACTGGGGGTTAAGAATTGACTCAAGCTTATATTCTTTTGTAATAAATACGCGTTCAGAGCCGGTTTATTATTGGATCTACCTTTTATTAACTTCAGGTTCGGTGGTTCTTTTTGGCATAAACATTGCTTTACTGGTATTTAGAGTAAGGAAGTATGGTTTTCCAAGATTTACCAGACATGCAGGAACAGGGTTGGGAACGCTAATAGGGTTTATTGCTTCAGCATGCCCGGTATGTGGTTCTTTATTATTATCCGCTATTGGTATATCGGCAGGTTTAGCGGCTTTTCCTTTACAGGGATTGGAACTAAAAGCTTTATCACTAATATTATTTGCTATTCCGCTATGGTTTAACATTATGGATATAAGAAAGTATGACTGTGGAGATGCATCATGCCCGAAACCAAAAAAGGTTACATTAGGTGTAAACGGGGTACCTTGGGTTTTAGTTTTATTGGTCTTT
>MFBO01000041.1:0-3158 GCA_001774995.1 Candidatus Curtissbacteria bacterium RIFCSPLOWO2_01_FULL_38_11b
AATTTGTGGCCAAAGATGTTTTCAAAGCAACAAAACTAAAATATCAAAACCTCCAACTCGATTACAAAAGACCCTGGAAAAGGATAAAACTTGCCGACCTTTTCAAAAAATATACAGGAGTCCACATAGAAAGCATCGATACTCTACAGAGAGCAACAACTTTAGCCCAAAAAATGGGGATAGAGATTAAAGACTTTATGACTGATGGGGAAATCTTACTTGAAATTTTTGAGAAAAAATGCACGACAGAACTTATTCAACCCACCTTTGTTTACGATTATCCGGCAGACTTTTATCCGCTTGCTAAAAGGAAACGAGATGACCCTAAATTTGTTGAAAGCTTTGATGTGTATGTTGCCGGTATGGAGATGGGCACAAATTATAGTGAGCAAAACGACCCACAGGCGCTTCGTGATGCCTGGACTCGCGAAAAAGAAAAACAAAAAGCCGGCAACCCCGAAGCGCAAATTTTAGATGAAGATTTTATTGAAGCCTTAGAATACGGCATGCCCCCGACCTCTGGAATTGGACCCGGAATTGACAGGTGGGTAATGGTAATGACTGATTCTGCTTCAATTTCCGATGTTATCATCTTTCCGACGTTAAAACCGAAGCAGAAGAGAAAATGAACGATAAGTTAAAGAGAATATTAGTAACGCTTTGTTTGTTTATTGCTTTATTGGTAGTCATGTATCTCACGTCGTATTGGCTAAGTAATCATCACGCGGCCTATATGACATTCCAATATGAGCATAATGTGCTATGGATTGCGGCTCTTGTATCATTGCTTTTAAGTTTCCAATTAATTATTTTATTGTTTCCTTTCCACTGGATGATCAAGTTGTTATTAGCCCCAATCGTCGGTTTTATTTCGATCGTCGCTACATACATACTATTTGGCGGAAATTGATATGGAAAGAAAAGACGCTTTGAAAATTCTTGCAGATCTTAAAAAATCTCCAAAAAAGAAAATAACCTACGAGGTTGAAAGCACGAAACCTCGTAGGTTAAGGACATGACAAAAAATACTCTTAAAAAAATTCTCAAAGTTTTTTTGACTTTGCAATGGGCCAAAGAATTACCACGGCAGGGCTTTATTGCCCTTGGTTTTAAAAGAAATGAAGCAGACTCTGTCGCTGCACATTCTTGGACAACAAGTATACTCGTTTACTTTTTAGCGTCTGAACTTGCCAAAAATGGAGTAAAAATTGACATCAATAAAGCAGTTAAGATGGCGCTTTTCCATGACATGGCCGAAACCATAGTCGGTGATGTCGGCACATTCGTTAAATCTATGGCCAAAGGCGCTTTTGCGCCCATTGAAGAAGAAGGACTTAAATGGCTTGTTTCAGACTTGCCGTCAAAAGAAGAAGTAGTTCAATTAGTTGAAGAATACATGCACAGGAAAACAATAGAAGCAAGAGTTGTAAAAGTTGCCGATAATTTAGATGCACTGGCCCAAGTCAAGGGTGTACCCGCTGCCGAGTCTAGCATAAAATATTTTAAAGAAGTTTATCATTTAACACGCTTCAACTGGCACAAGGTAGCAGTTGATATGATATTAAAAGGAGAGGTCGAGCCGGAGCGATCCTGGCAGAAGAAGTGATGTAATCGTCATCCTGAACGAAGTGAAGGATCTCGAATCAAAATAGATTCTATCGCTTCGCTCCAGAATGACAAATTGAGTACCAGAAAAAATGAAATTGTTTTTGTTGCTAATAGTTATAGTCGCCATTGCTCTAACAGCCTATATTGGTTATCTGTGGCGTTTAGGTCAGCCCCCCTTTGATCAGTGTCCAAAATTTGTTAATCTGATGCCCCCTAATCGTAAAGATCAGAAGTTTTTATTTATTCAAAGGTGTCCGCAATCTCAAAGGGTACAATGATATGTTAGACATTAAATTCATCCGTGAAAATCCAAAATTAGTTGAAGAAAAATCCAAGCAAAAGGGCTACCCTGTCGATGTTACGAAGTTATTAAAAGTCGACGAAGACCGCCGCAGATTGATTGAGGAAGTCGACAAACTTCGATCTAAACGCAAAGAAATAGCCGAAAAAAGAGACGAAAAACTTGGCCAAAAGATAAAAGCGGAACTCCGATCTAAAGAGGATAAACTCGAAAAACTTCAGGAAGAATATTATCTTTTAATTCGCCAGGTCCCAAACATGCCGGTTGTCGATGTCCCAGTTGGAAAAGATGAGTCAGATAATAAAGTTATAAGAGAGGTAGGTAAGATAACAAAACTCGATTTCGAGCCTAAAGACCATCTTAAACTAGGAGAAGCCTTAGATTTAATAGATGTACAAAAAGCGTCTATAATTTCCGGTCCCAGATTCAATTTTCTTAAAAATGAATTAGTTACACTGGAATTTGCTTTGGTCAACTTTGCGCTAGATACCTTAAAGGTGGAAGGATTTATTCAAATTATCCCTCCGGTTATTGTTAACAAAAAAGCAGTTGAGGGACTCGGATATCCGGAATACGAAAGGGGAGAGGGCTACAAAATAGAAGATCAATACTTAGTCGGAACCTCAGAACATTCTATTGTTCCGATGCACATGGATGAGGTTTTTAATTCCAGCGATCTCCCCCGCCGCTACGCTGCTTTTTCAACAGCCTTTAGACGAGAAGCCGGTTCATATGGAAAAGATACAAAAGGCATATTCCGAGTCCATCAATTCGACAAAATTGAGATGGTTTCATTTGTTAATCCGAAAGACGATAGTGAAGAACTTAAGTATTTGCTTTCTATTCAAGAAAAATTAGTAAAAGCAATTGAGCTTCCCTATCAAGTAGTTGAAATGTGCACAGCAGATTTAGGTTTCCCTACTGCTAAAAAATTTGATATCGAATGTTGGTTGCCTTCTCAAAATCAATATCGCGAGACCCATTCCGTATCCACGACCACAGATTTTCAGTCACGGCGTCTTAATATTAAATACACTCAAGGAAACGAGAAGAAATTTGTGCATATCTTAAATGGTACCGCTTTTGCGATTGGTCGCACCTTAATTGCTATCGCGGAAAACTATCAACAAAAAGACGGATCAATAGAAGTCCCCAAAGTCTTGCAAAAATACACCCACTTCTCCAAAATCCCAGCATAATTTTTCAGTTGACATGTCTTTTTCCACGGCGTAATTTTAAATTAAAAGCC
>MFBO01000041.1:3383-5736 GCA_001774995.1 Candidatus Curtissbacteria bacterium RIFCSPLOWO2_01_FULL_38_11b
TTAAGAAGACTTTCCCCAAAAAAACATAAAATCGCCAATATTTCAGGAAGAAGTGTTAAAAACTTATTAAGTATCATAAGAGCAAAAGCTAGAAGAGGTTAAAAATGTTTGGAATATTAAGTAAATTTTTAGACTCAAACGAAAAACAGGTAAACAAACTACAACCGCTTATAGACGAAGTAGGTAGTTTTGAAAAAAAGATTTCAAAACTGACAGACAGCAAACTTGAAGCCAAAACCGCTGAATTTAAACAGCGTCACCTAAAAGGTGAAACCCTTGATGACTTGCTTCCCGAAGCTTTCGCAGTAGTTCGCGAAGCAGCTAAAAGAACTTTGAATCAGCGCCATTACGATGTCCAAATAATGGCGGGAATCACGCTTCATCAGGGTAAAATTGCCGAACAAAAAACAGGAGAAGGCAAAACGTTAACAGCATCGCTTGCTCTCTACCTTAACAGTTTAGGGGGGCAAGGGGTTCACTTAGCAACTGTCAATGATTATTTAGCTCGCATTGGTCTAGGCTGGATGGGCCCAATTTATGCAGCACTCGGGGTTACTGCAGGCTGCATTATGCAGGAAAAAGCCTTTATCTATGATCCGAAATTTGAAGATAAAACTCAAGTAGACTGGAGGCTTAGACATTTAAAGCCTGTTGACAAAAAACAAGGCTACAAAGCTGACATTACTTATGGAACGAATAATGAGTTTGGCTTTGATTACCTTCGTGACAATATGGTTTGGGATCTTGACGACATGGCTCAGCGCCCACATAACTATGCAATTGTTGACGAAGCAGACTCAATCTTAATTGACGAAGCCAGAACACCTTTAATAATTTCTGCTCCTTCTGCTCAAGCTACCGATAAATATTATCAATTTGCAAAACTTGTTGGCGAACTTTCTTCTGACACCGATTATGTTATGGATGAAAAATTAAAAACTGCTAACTTAACTGAACACGGTATAACCAAAGTAGAAAAAAGGTTGGGTGTTGCCAATCTGTATGAAAAAGATTTTGCTTCGATTCATCACATTCAGCAGGCACTTAGGGCAAGAACCCTATTTCATAAAGACAAGGATTATGTAGTCAAAGATGGAGAAATAATAATTGTAGACGAATTTACCGGCCGCTTAATGCACGGCAGGCGCTGGTCAGAAGGCCTCCATCAGGCAGTCGAAGCCAAAGAAAATGTATCTATCCAAAAAGAATCACAAACTCTGGCGACAATTTCTTTCCAGAATTATTTTCGTCTTTACAAAAAACTTGCCGGCATGACAGGAACGGCCGCAACTGAAGCAGAAGAATTCCACAAAATTTATAAACTTGAGGTACTTTCAGTTCCAACAAATAAACCGATGATAAGAAAAGATCAATCTGACATTGTTTACAAAACAGCCAAAGCTAAATTTACAGCCGTCGCCAATGATGTAGCCGAAAGAAATTCTAAAGGTCAGCCCGTTCTAATTGGAACTACGTCTATTGAGAAAAACGAATTTTTATCGGCTCTTTTAAAAAGAAAAGGTATAAAACACCAAATATTAAATGCTAAAAATCACCAAAGGGAAGCAGAAATAATATCGGAAGCAGGAATTAAAAGTAATGTAACACTAGCAACCAATATTGCCGGTAGAGGAGTAGATATCATTTTGGGTGGGGCCCAACCGACGGACAAATTAGGCAGGCCAATTGTCAAAGGCAAAGAATATGAAAAATGGAAAAAGAATCATAGCGAGGTCGTTTCACTTGGAGGTTTGCACGTTGTTGGCACAGAAAGACATGAATCACGAAGAATCGATAATCAACTACGTGGAAGGTCTGGCCGCCAGGGAGATCCCGGATCAAGCAAGTTTTATATTTCACTTGAGGATGACATTATGAGACTTTTTGGCGGAGATCAGATAGCCAAAATTATGACTACGTTTAAATTACCAGAAGATACGCCGATTGAACACGCTATGGTGTCAAAAGCTATTGAAAATGCTCAGGTTAAAGTCGAAAGTCACAATTTTGATATTAGAAAGCACTTAGTTGAATATGATGATGTTGCCAACAGACAAAGAGAAATAATCTACACAAGAAGAAAAGAAATCTTGCAATCTGTCAAGGATAAAGAAAGTGCTAAAAGTTTAAGTGAGGAAATAAAAGAAAAACTCCGGATAGAAATAAGGAACTTGGTCGCTATACATTCTGGCGAAGAAGTATCTACTTTCGATTATGAAAAAATTATCAGTGAAGTTGATACGATTATAACTTTTGATGACACATCAAAGGGGAATCTGCTTAAAGATGCCAAAAAAATAAAAGATTTCCAAAAACTTGCCGACTTTTTAATTGATGTAATTGATCATCTTTA
>MFBO01000041.1:5753-25906 GCA_001774995.1 Candidatus Curtissbacteria bacterium RIFCSPLOWO2_01_FULL_38_11b
TCGGTAATTGACACCCTCTGGATCCAGCATCTGGATTCCCTGGACGATCTTCGGGAAGGCATTGGCCTTCGGGCTGCCGGCCAAAGGGATCCACTAGTAGAATACAAACAGGAATCATTCAGTCTCTTTGAAAAATTGTTAGCTAATATAGATTACGAAATCATTCATCGAATTTTCAAAGTTCAGGCAAGAGGAGAACCTGAAGTAGAAAGGCTTGAAGAACAGGGCCTTGAGATACACGAAGAGCCAAAATTATCAGACACTGGGCAAAAAACAACTGATAGCCAGCAACACCCCCGGGGTGAAGCTGCGCTTTCACTCGGAAAACACCCCGAGGGTGTTGCTGGCGGTCAAGACAAAGATCCCTCCCAAATGACTGACAAAGAGCTTGAAGCAGAAATAGCCAAACTGGAAACGCTTAAAACTCAGCAACACCTCCGAGGTGAAGTCCAGTCGACAACAGGGGAACACCTCCAAGGTGAAAACGCGCCTATTCGAGTCACAAAGATCGGCCGTAACGACCCCTGCCCATGCGGATCCGGTCTCAAATATAAGAAATGCGGACTAATTAATAGTTCTAGCCATAAGGGGTAGTCCACATTTCTTGCGAGATTTTCGCTATTCTGATGATCGTTGTCTCAGAATACTACAATCTCTTAAAAAATGCGGAATGATCAATGCACCTCAGCACAGAGCTTGAAGCTTTAATTTAATAATTTGACTTTCTCCACTTCACTTCCAATACTTAAAGTATGAACAGATATTTTAAAAAGGGCACGATCCATCTAAACTGGATTTTGATAATTTTCTTGGCTATATTCTCTATTTCAATAATATCTCTTAGAAAAAACATTCATAAAACAATAAACCAGACTGTTTGGCATTTTGGTATCAATCTGAATAACATCGATAAAGATAGCTACGTTAGTTGGATAAAAAATCAAGACGGGCAGAAAGAAAATACACAAAGCGGTATTTTTCTTAACAAAAGTATTGACTTTAAAGATATAGTAGCAAGCAGAACGAATCTAATCTTAGGTGAACAATCAACAGCAAACGGCGAAAAGTGGATCGAAGTAGACCTATCGGATCAAAGACTTTACATGAAAGAAGGAACCTCAACTGTCGGTACTTTTTTAGTCTCAAGTGGTAAGTGGTATCCAACCCCGACAGGCGAGTGGCGAATTTGGATAAAATTAAGGTATACAAGAATGCGCGGAGGGTCAAAGGCGCTCGGTACGTTCTATGACCTTCCCAATGTCCCCTACACTATGTACTACTACAAAGGTTACGGTATTCATGGAGCCTACTGGCACAACGATTTCGGCCAGCCCAGAAGCCATGGCTGTGTTAACATGAAGCCAGAGGAAGCAGGCATTGTTTTTAATTGGGCTAGTGTCGGTACCCGCGTGGTTGTTCATCAATGAATTATTTCCTAGCAGTTATAGCAGGAGCTGTTCAAGGCCTAACCGAATTTCTGCCTATTTCATCAACCGGTCACCTTATAATTTTTGAAAAAATCTTTGGTATTCCCCAAGAAAAATTTGGACTTGCTTTTGATGCTTCACTGCATTTAGGGACGCTTCTTGCTGTTATCATTTTTTTCTACAAGGATTATATAAGCTTACTAAATATTAAAAAAAAACTTCTTGTAAATATTGCTGTCGGCACAGTTCCTGCAGTATTTTTTGGACTTCTTTTAGAAAATTATATAGAATCCAACTTTCGGGAAATTTGGGTTGTAGCGGCGTCGCTCATTTTATTTAGCTTTGTTATTGTTTTAGCTGAGGTTTTAGGTAAACAAATCAAAAATGGGACTCAAATAAAATTTTCCGATTCCCTTGTCATAGGATTTTTTCAAGCTATCGCCTTAATTCCTGGAGTTTCAAGATCTGGATCCACAATTTCTGCTGGGTTATTTTTAGGTTTTAAGCGAGAAGAGGCTGCAAAATTTGCCTTTATTTTGTCAGGTCCAATTATAGCCGGTGCGGGTTTCATGAAGTTCTCTGAGGCAACATCAGGTAATCTTTCTTTAAATGATTTTAATTTTTTTATAATAGGTATCCTCTCCTCTGCATTTTTTGGCTTTTTAACCATCAAATATTTCTTAAAATATTTGTCTTCCAAAAACCTTTACCCCTTTATCGTTTACAGGATAATTGTAGGACTGATTCTTCTTTTGGCTGTTTATCAATAACTAATCCTTCTGTTATATAATTGGCTACTATGGATTTATCACAAAAAATAGCGGATTTAAACAGTCGTTTTGAATTAATTATCAAAAATTTTAATAGAGAAAATAAACTAAACGACCTAAATAAACTCAAAGTCCAAAGCCAAAAGCCGGATTTTTGGCAAAAAGACGCCAAAACTGCCCAAAAAATTATGAAAAAAATCTCTGCAATTTCCCAGGAGATTGAAGTTTTCGATTCTTTGGGTAGGGAAATTAAAGGTTTAAAAGATATGTCTGGTTTGGCAGCAGATGATCAAGAACTAACAGGAGAGATTCAAACCGAATTAAAAAGAACTAAAAAACAATTAGAAGATCTCGAGGCGACAATGTTTCTTTCGGGAAAGTATGATGAAAACAACGCCATACTTTCCGTTCACGCTGGCCAGGGTGGCACCGAAGCTATGGATTGGGTTGCCATGCTCTCACGAATGTACCAGAAGTATTTTTCAAGTAAAAACTGGGATTTTGAAATGCTCAGTGAGGACCCGGGGGAAGAAGCTGGCTTCAAATCTGTTTCGATAATTATCAGAGAAAGATATGCTTATGGTCTTTTAAAAAATGAAGCGGGAGTCCACAGACTGGTTCGCAAATCCCCTTTCAATGCTGCCAACCTTCGCCAAACATCATTTGCCCTTGTTGAGATTACTCCAGAAATAGAAGATTTACCGGAAATTGAAATCAAACCTGACGATATTGAATTTGAAGCTTTCCGTGCAGGAGGCCACGGGGGGCAAAATGTCAATAAGGTTTCGACCGCTGTGCGGCTAAAACATAAACCTACAGGGATTGTAGTTACTTGCCAAACCCAAAGATATCAAGCTCAAAACAGGGAAAATGCGCTAAAACTTCTTAAAGCCAAACTATGGGCACTTGTTGTGCAAAAAGAAGCTAAAACGAAGGAAGAGTTAAAAGGCAGCCATAAACTTCCAGGCTGGGGAAATCAAATTCGCTCATATGTCCTTCACCCTTATAAAATGGTCAAAGACTTACGCACAAATTATGAGACTTCCGATGCGCAAAACGTACTGGATGGAGACCTTGAGGAATTTCTTAAACACGAAATTACTCTAAACTCAGAGCCTGGAACAGGTGACATCACAGAGTCATCTGATATATAATAACTTCACGCCTATGGAAGCTGACAGTATTGACAAAATTGATGTCAAAGACCAAAACACTCCTCAAGTCGAACTCAAACAGCGGCCAGTAGAACCAATAACTCAACCTTTAAACAAGAAGTCATCCAGTTTAAAATTAAACAAAGTTGTTCCTCTAATTTTTATCCTGCTTATTATAGCCGCAGGTGCCGTTTCGGGGTTATATCTTTCATCGACAGGCAAAAATGGTGAAAGTAAATCAGCATTTAGTCAAGAAGAAGAGTTAACCCCCCAAATACAGCAATCGTTTACTCAAACCTTCAGAGATGAGGCAGAAGGGGAAATTGAAAAAAACGACGCACTTGATAAATACGCTCAGGGAACTCATAAATTGATTAGGCCGGGCGGGGAAGATCAAACAGCTTATTTAACTTCTTCTGTTCTTGATTTAGATGAATATGTTAGCAAAAAAGTCAAAGTATTTGGAGAAACTTTTGGATCCTCACAAGTCGGTTGGTTAATGGATGTTGGTAAAGTTGAAGTTATCCAGTAATATCTATACCGCTGCCCCATGATACAATTTGAGTCTGTAACTAAAAAATATCCTTCAGGCCATTTAGCCCTTGATAACATTTCGCTTAAAATTGAAAGCGGTGAATTTGTATTTATTGTTGGTTCCTCCGGAGCCGGCAAGTCGACTCTTCTTAAATTAATTACCCGCGAAATATCGCCAACAACCGGCAGGATTCTTATTAATAGCGAGGATATATTTAAAATCCCCAAAAGCAAAATTCCCATCCTCAGAAGAAGAATCGGTACCGTATTTCAGGATTTTAAATTGCTGCTAACTCGAACTGTTTTTGAAAACGTAGCAATGCCCCTTGAAGTATTATCAAAAAATAGTTCTGAAATAGAAAAAGCAGTATCTGGGACGCTGGAGAAGGTAGGTATGCTTGATAAAGCTAACAATTTTCCCTTGCAACTTGCAGGTGGCGAAATTCAAAGAACTTCAATTGCAAGAGCCATAATTGCCAAACCAGAAGTATTATTAGCCGATGAACCAACAGGAGACCTTGACCCTAAAAATTCTCAAGGTGTAGTCGAACTTTTGGAAAAGATTAATAAGGAGGATAAAACAACAGTCATTATGGCAACTCATAATGCTCAAATAGTCAATCATTTTAAAAAAAGAGTCGTCACACTTGAATCGGGTAAGATAGTAAATGATCAAAAGGAAGGTAAGTATGAAACAGGCTAAAGACGCTTTAAAGTTAATACGAAGAAGTCCGTACCAAGCACTTGCAGCAGCGCTTGCCATGTCATTAACATTTTTTGTTTCATCAATATTTATATTGCTTATAATCGGTGGGCAAATAGTTTTAAATTATATTGAACAGCGTCCTCAAGTGATTGCATTTTTTAAAGATGATACGAACGAGTCAAGAATTCTTGAAATTTCAAAAGAAGTAGAATCGTCAGGTCTCACAAAAGAAGTTAAATATGTCTCCAAAGAAGAAGCTCTAGCCATATACAAAGAACGTAATAAAGACGAACCCCTGCTTTTGGAATCAGTCACTGCTGATTTTCTACCAGCATCAATCGACATATCAGTAAACCGTGCTCAGGATATTGACGAGATCACAAAACTTGTTAAAGATAAGCCGGAAGTCGAAAGAATAATAACGCCCGAAAACTTAATCGAACAGCTTGTTAAGTGGACTCGTACAATTAGAATTGGCGGTATTGCTTTTGTTTCTACTTTAACCGGCGTTTCATTTTTGATAATTATTATGGTAGTAGGTATGAGAATTGCGCTCAGGCGCGATGAAATTTCAATTATGAGTTTAGTCGGTGCAACCAGATGGTATATAGCCAGACCTTTTTTCATAGAAGGTGCTCTCTATGGATTAATTGGCGCCAGTATCGCTGTCTTTCTCACATTTTCCCTTCTTTTATTTTATTCACCCAATATCCAGGAATTTTTGGGTCCTATCCAAATTTTCCCCGTTCCCCCCTTATTTTTTCTTTATTTGTGGTTAGGCGAAGTTGCAGCAGCAATCGTCATCGGAGTTTTGGGTGCTGCCATCGCACTATACAGATACTTGAAAATTAGATGAAAATTAAGTTTGTGTTTTTTTTACTACCCTTGATTATTATTTTATTTGTTACCGGAAAAACATATGGTGTCAGCCTTGACGAATGCGAAAAGGATGCATCCGCAAATTTGAGTGAGTGTGTTGATCTGTTCTCCCAAAAAATTAATGACCTCTCAACTCAAAAGAGAACTCTTTCATCCCAAATAGCCCAATTCGATACGCAAATCAAAGTTACCCAGTTAAAAATTACCGACGCCCAAAACACAATTGAAAAACTCGAAAAAGAAATCGGAGTGTTAAGTTTTAGAATAGGCTACGTCAACCAAAGCATCGATAAACTGGAGGAACTTGTCAAAAAGAGAATAGTTGCTACTTATCAGCAAAGTTTTGTATCAAACCTTGAATTAGTTGTAGCATCTAATGATTTCTCAGATTTGATCTTAAAATTACAGTATCTTAAACAGGTTCAGGAAAATGACAAAAAGATCCTCGCAAGTCTTCAGGAAACCCGATCAAATTACGCCAATCAGAAAGATGAACGAGAAACTAAACAAGCCGCCATTGAGGAAAACAAAGTTAAACTGGAACAGTTAAAAGCGGGACTTGACACGCAAAAAGCCGAAAAACAGGCGTTTTTGGCGGTAACCAAAAACGATGAAGCTAGATACCAAAGACTTTTAGCCCAGGCTGAGGCGGAAAGGGCAATCGTATTTGGCGGCGGTAAAGACGTGTTTATCAGAGATGTTAGTCAGGGTGAAACTATCGGTATAATTGCCAGTTATAGTACAAGCCCGGGCTGTTCCAGCGGAGCCCATTTACACTTTGAAGTTCACAAAAACGGTTCAGTTCAAGACCCCAACAACTATTTGCAGTCTACCAGTGTTAATTATCCTAAAGATTACAACTTTGAAATTTATGGATCAGTAAATCCACGCGGTGACTTACCCTGGCCGATAAACGGCCCAATTCAAATAAATCAGGGCTTCGGAGTTCAAAGAAACAGTTCTTTTTACGGTCCTGCGGGTCATCAGGGTATTGATATGGATTCTTTATCATCTTCCGCAGTCAAAGCAGTCAGATCAGGAAAACTGTATGGAGGTTCGATTCAATGCGGAGGGAAATACGCCGGCGCTCTTTATTATGCAAAGATCGAACACGACGATGGTTTAATTACCTGGTATCTCCACACGGTTCCACAGTAAGTCTCTTATTGACAAATCTCCCCAAAGACTATATTTTTGCAAAGCATGGCAAAGCAAATTTGCCTGCCCCTTTTATTATTGTTAATTTTTTTCCTGCCAAAAAATACTTTTGCCGACACCGGTATAGTGATCAATGAAATTACACCCACATCTTCTGTGGGTAATGATTGGGTGGAACTTTATAATTCGCAAGATACAGACATTGACATTTCAAATTGGATATTGGATGACGAAGGAACTTCAAGCGATATGTTAAAAATTCCCCAAAACACAATAATGTCCACAAAATCGTTTAAATTATTTTTTGTCTCAAACAGACTAAATAAAGACGGTGATACCATTTATTTGAAGAATCAGGATATTGAAGTTGATAAATATCAATACCATTCAAGCGAAACCGACGTATCATATGCAAGGTTTCCCGATGGCACAGGCAGCTGGTCAACCTGCAGTCCAACACCTGAGTCAACCAATACAAATTGCCAAATTATGCAAAGCCCTAGTCCAGAAGTAATTGCACAATCACCCTCCTCTCAACCTTCAACTAATCAATCAGTATCGAATCAGATAACCAAGCCAAAAACATCGCCTTCGCCATCGCCAATAAAATCTAGTTTCTCGATTTCTCCAAAACCTTTAGTTCTTGGTCAAAAACAGCAATCGTCACCACCAGTCTCAGGTTCAAACGAATCCTCCTCTTCCCCTTTAATCCAAAGCCGGGATGAACAAAGCGAATCCCCAAATAAAATAAAACTTGCTGCTCTCTTTGCTGGGTCAGGACTAATGACAATGGGTAGCGCAACCGGCGCATATCTTTGGTATCATAAAAATAAGGAAAAGAAAAACAAAGATCAGCAAAAAGAATCCGCAAATTGAAAAAATCAAAGCATCTTGAAAGAGTAAAACTTTGGCTGCCTCCTCTTTTATGGGCGATTGTTATCTTTATCTTTTCTTCAATCCCTCAAATCAAGGTTAGCCAGTTTCTCTTGTGGGATTTTATCGCCAAAAAAGCTGCTCATATGACAGAATATGCTATTTTTTTTGCGCTAATATTTCGGGCTACACGGGGTGATTGGGTCAAATCTTTTCTTTTTGCCATGATATATGCAGTATCGGACGAATATCACCAAAGCTTTGTACCTGGTAGAATTTCTTCCGTTTTCGATTTGGGATTTGATTTATCGGGTGTAAGTATTGCAAGCTATATAATATGGAAGCAAAAGCCACGTTTAACCAAGTCAGACTTGGTAACGAGGTTAAATCAAATTCGCCAAGAGAAACTCAACAACTAGCAGAAAAATTGGCCAAAACCTTAAAAGGGGGTGATGTGGTTGCTCTTTTTGGCGATTTAGGTGCAGGTAAAACTGTCTTTGTTCAAGGTTTAGCAAAAGGCTTGGGTCTAAAACGTAAAATAACCTCTCCGACATTTGTTTTTATGCGATCTTACCCGTTAAATAGAAGAGGTGAAAAACTTGCCTTTTATCATCTGGATTTATATCGCGGCCAAAATTATCAAGATTTCCAAAGTTTGGGCCTTAGCGAAATTTTTACAAAAGATGCAATAGTTGTACTGGAATGGGCAGATAGAATTAAAGAAATTTTGCCCAAAAAAAGAATTGATGTAACTTTTGAAAACTTAAATGAAAAAGCAAGAAAAATCAAAATTGACAGAAGAGTTTAAAATTTCAAAAAAACCTTCTGTCATCCCGAGTGCAACGAGGGACCTTGAGAAAGCAGCCGAAGTCTTAAAAAGAGGCGGAGTAGTTATTTTTCCTACAGATACAGTTTATGGTGTTGGCTGCAGATTCGACATGCCTCAGGCTATTGCCAGAATTAAAAATATTAAAAAGACTAGTCAGGATTTCCCTATTTTAATATCAAATCTTAATCAAGCTCACAAACTTGCTAAATTTACTCCTCAAGCTCAACACCTAGCCAATCTATATTGGCCCGGAGCTCTTACAATTGTTTTGCAAAACAAAACCAGAGACGAGAAAATCGGTCTGCGTATTCCTGATTCTGATATTATGCTTGAGATTATAAACAAAATCAGTACACCAATCATCGGCACTTCCGCAAACTTTCATGGCCAAAGTGTCCCAACAAGTTACAAAGAGTTGGACCCAAATTTTGTGAAACTGGCCGATTATGTTATCAAAGGACCCTGTAAGATGGCAAAGGAATCAACTGTCATAGATATTACATTTATCCCTCCTAGGATTTTGAGAAAAGGAGTAATCCAACTACAATGATACAAATCATTGTAGTGAAAAATGGTTTTAAAAATCGATACTACAGATAGGGAAGAAATTAAAATCTGGGTCATGAAAAATGGCCAGATTATAGACAAAACTGCATCCAAAAAGCAATTTGGGTCGCAAACTCTATTACCCTTAGTCAACAAAATCTTGAAAAAAAATAAAATAAAGTTCGCTAACATTAGCCAAATAAAAGTCAATACAGGGCCTGGTTCCTTTACAGGCACACGCCTGGGAGTTTCTGTTGCCAACGCTTTGGGTTTTGCTCTTAATATTCCGGTTAACAACTCGCCTCGCGAAGCCCGCTGGAAGCGAGGTTCGCCTTCGGCGACGGGTAAAAAAGGTAAAATAGCATTGCCGATTTATGAAAAGAGTAAATTTGACTAATTTATGCATATTCTAGTTACCGGAGGAGCTGGCTTCATCGGTTCTCATGTCGTCAAACTTCTTGTAAATGACGGTTATAAAGTCACTATTCTAGATAATCTTGTTTCATCTGACAAAAAATCAATTGATCCTAAAGCTAAATTGATCATCGGCGATATAGTCGATTCTAAAAAATCTCAGCAAGCACTCAGGGAAATTGACGCGGTTATTCATATGGCCGGTCTGATTATTGTCCCAGAATCGGTCAAAGACCCGATTAAATATCTCAAAAACAATGTAATAGGTACAGTTAGTTTTTTGGAATCTATGAGAAAAGCAAATGTCACAAAAATTATTTTCTCATCATCTGCCTGTGTCTATGGCACACCCGAACACCTGCCTATTGAAGAGGATGCGCCAATTCATCCGGACAATCCCTATGGAGCCAGCAAAGCTTCAATAGAAACTTACCTACAAACCTACAATGCCGTTTTTGGTTTCGACTCCATAGTTCTTCGCTACTTTAATCCTTATGGTCCGGGAGAAAATCATCAACCGGAAACTCATGCAATACCAAATTTTATCGAGGCAACTCTAAAAAAAAGACCGATACCGCTTTACTGGAAAGGTGAACAAATCCGCGACTTTATTTATATAGAAGATTTAGCCCAAGCGCATATCGATGTACTTAATTTAAAAGGTCATCAGATTTTCAATGTAGGGACAGAAACTGGTGTTAAAGTCAAAGATGTTATAGATGAGATTTTCAAGATAGTTGGTTATAAAGTACCTGTTGATGATTTAGGCAGGAGACCTGGTGATGTTGCAGCCAACTATGCATCGAGCAAAAAACTTGCAAAAGCCGTCGGTTGGCGCGCCAAAATCGATCTCAATCAGGGCCTAAGAAGAACAATAGATTACTACAAAAGTCTTAAACATCAAATAATGGGTGACTTGCAAAAAGGCAAAATTACTCATTTAAAACAATTCCATCAGTAGTGTTCAGCTTGTTTTAAAAAATTCTAGTAGGCTATAATTATCACATCTTATGAAGGGTGTAATTTTGGCGGGCGGTAATGCAACTCGTTTAAGGCCTCTTACTTGGGTAACCAACAAACATCTTCTTCCTATCTACAATAAACCGATGATTTACTACCCCCTTGAAGCTATGGTCAAAGCTGGCATAAAAGATGTACTGATTATTACTGGCCCAAATCACAGTGGAGCGTTTATCAATCTTTTAAAATCAGGTAAGGACTTTGGTCTGAGGCTCTCATATGAGATTCAGGAAGAATCAGGAGGAATTGCCCAGGCAATTAATTTGGCAGAAGACTTTGCTGATAACGGTAAGATTTTAGTAATTCTTGGCGACAATATCTTCGCGCAGTCTCTTAAAGATGATGTCGAGAATTTCAAAAAGGAAAGAAAAGGAGCCGTCGTATTTGGTAAAAACATGGCAACAAGAAGCAAACAATATGGGGTTATAGAAGTTAAAAACGGTAAGGTACTTTCAATTGAAGAAAAACCAGAAAAGCCCAAATCTCAAATTGGCCAAACTGGCATTTATATGTATGACGAGAGAGTCTTTGATTTCATTAGAAAACAAGCGCCTTCTAAAAGAGGAGAACTTGAAGTTACTGATCTTAATAACAATTATGTAAAAGAAGGAACAATGATTTGCAAAATCTTGACCGGCTGGTGGGTAGATGCTGGAACTTCTTTTGATGAACTTTTAAAGGCAAACATTTTAGTCGCCAAAGAAATAAAAGAGGAATCCATAAAATAATGCCCATGAAAGTATTGGTAACCGGAGGCGCAGGTTTCATTGGCTCAAACTTCATCCATTACTGGCTTAAAAATCATCCAGAGGACTACGTAATCAACTTCGACAAATTAACTTATGCCGGTAACCTTGATAATCTCAAAGATACAAAAGATATAAAAAACTACGAGTTTGTAAAAGGCGACATCGCTAATGCAAATGATGTTAAAGGTGCGCTAAAGGATGTCGACATTATAGTCAATTTTGCTGCCGAATCTCATGTCGATAAGTCGATTTTAGACCCAGCTCCTTTTATTATTACTAATGTTGTTGGTACCCAAGTACTTTTGGGTGCAGCAAAAGATGCGAAAGTCAAAAGATTTCATCATGTCTCGACAGACGAAGTCTATGGAGCACTAAACTTAGATTCCAGCGAAAAATTTGACGAAGAAACTGCCTACAGACCAAATAGCCCGTACGCAGCATCTAAAGCCGCTTCAGATCACCTCGTCAGAGCTTACTCAAAGACTTACCAACTGCCGATAACAATTACCAACTGTTCCAACAATTTTGGCCCTTATCAGTATCCGGAAAAATTAATCTCTCTTGCAATCACTAATCTTCTGGAAGGCAAAAAAGTGCCTGTTTATGGAGATGGACTTTATACAAGGGACTGGCTTTACGTTGAGGATCACTGCAGTGCTATTGATCTTATACTTAAAAAGGGCAAAGTCGGGGAAACGTACTGCATTGGTATTAACAGCGATATTCCTAATATAGAGGTTGTTAAAAAAATTATTAAGATACTTGGCAAAAGCGAAAGCGATATCGACTACGTTAAAGATCGACCAGGACACGACAGGCGATATGCAATCAATCCAACCAAAATTAAACAAGAACTCGGGTGGCGAAATACTTATGAGTTTGATGATGCCTTAAAGTTAACTGTCAAATGGTATCAAGATAACACCAGTTGGTGGAAACAATTAAAAGATGAAAAATTTAACAAATATTATAAAAAACAATACAAAAACCGATAAAGTGAAATTTCATTACATACATCTAGATAATCAAAATGATTTAATAGAAAGCGTAATCCTTAGGAAACTGGTAATTAACAAAGACCCAACCGGCTCCTTAGTCGAAACTCTACGCACCGACTGGCAGGATGTCTACAATTTAGAGAATCTGAATTTTGCCATGCAGTACATGTCGATTACCCCGAGTGGCATCATTCGAGATGAAGACAAATGGCATGTGCATAAATTCCAAAAAGATAGATTTATTTGCGCTTCTGGAAAGATAATTACAGCAATTTATGACCCTCGAAAAAATTCAAAGACTAAAGGACTGCTCAATTTATTTGTAATGAGTCCCCAAAATGAGAATGAAATGTACATGATCGTTATACCCGAAGAAACTTATCATGGTTTCATGGTTGTATCAAATGAACCCGGTTATCTTCTTAACTTTCCGACAAAACTATATGATCCCGGAGATGAAGGTCGAATAGCAAATCAAGGAGAACTCAACTGGCAGGAGGTAAGGGCTGATTTTAAAATCGCAAAATAGCAAAATTGCTGTCATCGGTTCCTTGTCAATGGTTGGGTCGCGCTTCTGTGAGCTTTACGGGGATCATTTAATTAAAGCCGACCTCAGGGGTAAAATTTATATTGATATAACCAGTTCTAAACAAGTTGGCGATTTTTTTAAAAGACATACTTTTGAGTGGCTAATACTTTTTTCTGCGTATACCGATGTTGACGCTGCTGAAAAACAAAGAGGCAACAAAAAAGATCTCTGTTGGCAGATTAACGTTGATGGTGTAAAGAATATTGTAAAAGCGTGCAAAAAATACCTCAGGAAATTAATTCTTATCTCATCAGATTTTGTTTTCGATGGAACACATGGTCCGTATTCGGAAAATGAGACTACCGGTCCAGACTTAAACAAAGTCTCATGGTATGGAATAACCAAAATTAAAGCTGAAAAAATCATTAAAAACTCATTAAAAGATTTTATAATTCTAAGAATATCTTATCCCTATAGAGCAAAGTTTTTGGAAAAGGATGACATTGCGAAAAGGATCTTAAGACTTTATAAAACCGGACAGCTTTACCCTATGTTTTATGACCAAAAAATAACTCCTACATTTATCGATGATATCCCAAAAGCCATAAAACTTTTGATGGCAAAGAATCAAATCGGAATATTTCATCTGGCAAGTCCAGAAGTAACCTCTCAGTATGAATTTGCTAGAAAAATTATCTTAGTGTTTGACGGCAATTCCCCGGAAATTTCTAAAAGTTCAGTTAAGGAATTTTTCAAAAAAGAAGGAAGTACTCCAAGACCAATAAACGGTGGTTTGAAGGTTCAAAAAATATCAAATTTAGGCTTTAGACCTACTAGCTGGCAAGAGGGTATTAACAAAATCTATAATCAGTCAAAAGGTAAATTGATTTAAAGTTGAATTTTTAGATAAAATATTCAGCATATCAATTTAAAAAAAGCGCTTTACGTAATTTATGACAATCACAGTTATTGGAGCAGGTTATGTTGGTTTAGTTACTGCGGCTGTTTTTGCAGAACTTGGCAACAAAGTTTATTGCGTTGACGTTATCAAAGATAAAATTGATGAGCTCAAAAGGGGTGAAGTACCTTTCTTTGAACCGATGCTATCAGACTACATTAAAAAAAATCTAAAAGAAAAAAGGCTTTTTTTTACGACAAGCTACAGTGAATCGGTACCTAAATCTAAAACAGTTTTTATTTGTGTTGGAACACCCCCAAAAACGAATGGTGAAGCAGATCTTTCATTTCTCTTTTCAGCCCTTAGGCAGACTGCAAAAAATCTTTCAGGTTATACACTGATAACAATTAAAAGCACAATCCCAATTGGGTATGAAGACGACCTTGAGGAAACTGTCAGAAAATATGCCAAGGAAAAATTTGAATTTGCAGCATCTCCGGAATTTCTTAGAGAAGGAACTGCTATTGCGGACACGCTTCATCCGGACAGAATCGTAATCGGCTCTTCCAGTAAAAAAGCACAGAAAATGCTTTTGGAACTGCACGCCCCAATTTCCGGCGAAAGAATAATAACTGATATGAGGTCTGCCCAGCTTATCAAATATGCATCTAACGCACTTTTGGCAACTAAAGTTTCCTTTGCCAACAGTATTGCAATTCTTTGCGAAAAGATGAATGCTAATGTCACAAAAGTTTTGGCAGGTGTTGGGGCGGACAGGAGAATCGGTCACCCATTTTTATACCCAGGAGTTGGATATGGCGGATCGTGTCTTCCCAAAGATGTTTTGGCGTTTATTGCCCAATCAACACGCTTTGACTATGATTTTGAGCTGTTAAGAGCAGTTGACAGCATTAATAATGACCAGATCGAAAGATTTATTAATAAAATTAGAGAAGCTTTGGAAGCCAAAGAAGGTAAAAGGATAAATCTTGATGGCTTCTCACTTGCGATTTTAGGCCTTGCTTTTAAACCAAATACAGACGACATGAGAGACGCTCCTTCCATAAAAATCATCAACCGTTTAATCGATCTCGGCGCAAAGATCACTGCACATGATCCTCGGGCAATGGTTAATGCCAAGAAGATTTTGCCACATGTTACCTATGCCACTGATATATCTAAAGCAATTCAGGGTAAAGATGCGCTGGTAATAGTTACAGAATGGCCACAGTTTGCCCAACTTGATTTAAAACAAGTGAAAAAGTTACTTAAAAAACCCATTATTATTGACGGCAGAAATCTATTTAATGCCCAGAAGATAAAAGAAGCAGGGTTCAAATATGTCGGTATCGGTCAATGAAAAAAGCATTAAATTCCGTGAGGAATCAAGGTTCTTCGAAGAAGGTTCTCATAACTGGCGTCGCCGGCTTTGTGGGTAGCCACTTGACTGAGTATCTGCTTGCCAAAAACATTCAAGTTACAGGAGTTATCCACCCTAAACATTCAATTTCGAATATCAAGAACTTAATAAACAAAATCACTGTTTTCGAATGTAACATCCAAGACAAAAGATCAGTAGCAAAAATTATTGATAAAAATGAGTTCGACTATATCTTTCATCTTGCTGCCTATTCTTCTCCTGCACAAAGTTATTCCCAGGCGACCGCAACACTCGAAAATAATATTTTTGGAGAGTTGAATTTACTTGAAACCCTCGTAAAAATTAAATCAAAAGCTAAAGTCTTGATTGTCGGATCATCAGACGAATATGGAAATGTATCTCCAAAATATTTGCCGGTTAAGGAATCCGCACCGCTTGCTCCGATTTCTCCGTACGCAGTTTCCAAAGTTGCCCAAGACCTGTTGGGTTTGCAGTTTTACTTGCACCACGCCTTAAATACGGTTCGAGTTCGGCCTTTTAACCATATTGGGCCCAGACAATCAACTGCATTTGTGATTCCAGCCTTTGTTGCACAAATTGTTAAAGCCCAAAAAGAAAATAGGGGAGAAATTAGAGTCGGGAACCTAAATACTTATAGAGATTTTACCGATGTGCGCGACATTGTCAGAGCGTATTTGCTTGCTTTGGAAAAAGGAGAAAGCGGTGAGGTATATAACATTGGATCTGGTAAAGCCTATAAAATAGGGGATGTCCTTGATAAATTAATTTCAATGTCTGGTACAAAATTAAAAGTTATACAAGATAAAAAATTAATAAGAGAAAGCGAGGTAGTCAAAATTTATTGCGACTTTAAAAAATTTAATAGACAAACAGGCTGGAAACCGCAAATTCCAATCGATCAAACACTTTCTGATACAATGGATTACGAACGGAGAAAATTAACCTAGTTACTCTAATTAACCTAATTGACCTAAATAAATCCCAATTACTAAATTAAAA
This sequence comes from Candidatus Curtissbacteria bacterium RIFCSPLOWO2_01_FULL_38_11b, assembly GCA_001774995.1. GTDB lineage: Bacteria > Patescibacteriota > Microgenomatia > Curtissbacterales > GWA2-41-24 > MFBO01. Next base: position 21,639 of record MFBO01000041.1, read on the forward strand.
AATTGGGACTTTTAAAATTATTTAGAAATTAGAATAATTAGAAATTAGAAATTAATCAATGGCACAAAAGCGCGCACTTATTACTGGTATTACAGGACAAGACGGATCATATTTAGCCGAATTTTTACTTTCTAAAAATTATCAAGTTTTCGGCTTAACCAGAAGGACATCAACGCCAAATTACGAAAGGATTAAGCATATCGAGGATAAAATCAAACTTTTGCCGGGCGATCTTCTAGATCAACAATCGCTTACTAGTGCTGTTGATTATTCTGCGCCTGATGAAATCTATAATCTAGCTGCCCAAAGTTTTGTCGCAACTTCCTGGTCACAGCCTGTTTTAACAGGTGAATTTACAGCACTTGGTGTAACCCGAATGCTGGAAGCTGTTAGACAAATTAAACCTAAAGCCAAATTTTACCAAGCCTCATCATCAGAAATGTTTGGCATGGTGCATGAATCGCCCCAAAGTGAATCTACCCAATTTCATCCCAGAAGTCCCTATGGAGTTGCCAAAGTTTACGGCCATTGGATCACCATAAATTATCGGGAATCTTACGATCTCTTTGCAGTTTCCGGGATTCTATTTAACCATGAGTCACCACGTCGGGGTTTAGAGTTTGTTACACGCAAAATTTCCCACGGGGTTGCCAAAATATATCTCGGTCAGGCCAATGAAATCATTTTGGGTAATCTTGATGCCAAAAGAGACTGGGGTTTTGCAGGAGACTATGTGAAAGCTATGTGGTTGATGCTTCAACAGCCAAAAGCCCAGGACTTTGTTGTTGCAACAGGCGAAAATCATTCAGTACGCGAATTTGTTGAACAAGCCTTTAAGGCAGTCAATATCACAAACTGGAAAAAGTACGTTAAAACATCTAAAGAATATATCAGGCCTGCGGAAGTCGATTTTCTGATCGGTGATGCCACAAAGGCAAAAGAAGCATTAAGCTGGAAACCGACTGTTTCATTTAAAGAACTTGTTGCCATGATGGTTAAAGCAGATGTAGATCTTCTTAAGAAAAATTCCAGATGAGACTGGTAGTTGTAATCCCCACTTTCAACGAAAAAGATAACATAAAAGAGGTCATCAGAAAAGTTCTTGATCAAGAAAATAAATTTCAAGATATAGAACTCCATGTACTTGTTTCAGACAGTCATTCTTCCGACGGAACCGTTCATATAGTCAAAAGAATTTCACAAGTCAACAAAAAGGTTCATTACTTGGATGTTAAAGAGAGAGGACTCGGTATCGGAATCGTTGAAGGACACAGATTTGCGATCAGTCACCTTAAAGCAGATATTTTAGCTCAGATGGATGGAGATCTCTCTCACGACCCTTCAAGTATTGTTGAAATGCTTAAGCAGATTAAAAAGGGGTATGATCTTGTAATTGGCTCAAGGTTAATGAAGGGTGGCAAGAATCTGCTTGGTTGGCACAGAAGACTTTTTACCAGAGGATCAGCACTTTTTTGCAAAATCAGTTGGGGGACGTTTGGCATATCTGAGTATACCAACTCTTACCGAGTCTTCACCAAAGAACTTTTTGAGAAAATAGATTTCAAAAAAATTCCTTGGAAATCCAAGACTTACATAATACAGCCGTCATTTCTGTACGGAGCTATAGTCGCCGGAGCAAAAATTAAAGAAGTACCTATTACATTTCAAGACAGAAAAAAGGGTTACTCTAAAGCGCAAATAATTGCTTACACGTGGGACGTTATTAAATTTGGCTTGAAAGTGCGTTTTCAAAAATCTAAAACTTTGATTAAATTTTTAATGGTCGGAAGCGTAAGCTATTTAATCAATGCCATTCTTCTGGGAATTCTAAACAGAGGAGATTTATTTTTCATCCCATTTTTGGACAGGCCACTTTTATCAATTGTACCCACAGTAGATTTAGCACCGCGCTTGCTATTTATACATCTAGACAGACTTTTTATATCATCAATAATTTCTATTCAGGCATCGATTATTTTCAACTTCATTTTTCATGATAACTGGACATTTAAATATAGATCACGCGAAGGGTCAAAAATGAAAAGATTTTTGAAATTTAACCTCACATCTTTTGGCAGCCCATTGATTCAATTGGCAAGTATCTTATTTTTCGCTAGAGTTTTTAACCTTCATGAACAAATTGGCTTAGCAATCGGTGTACTCATTGGTCTGTTTTTCAACTACACCGTAAATTTGCTCTGGATTTGGAAATCTCCTCAAACATAAGCATGTCCAAAATTATCAAAAATTATCAATTAATTCTCTTAATTTTAGTTATTTTAGTTGCTATATTTTTCAGGTTCTGGCACATAAGAGATTACGTTGTTTTTCTGGGGGATGAAGGCAGAGACATGATTGTAATGCGCAATATTTTCATTAACAAACGTTTGCCGTTTCTGGGGCCCACAGCATCAGTCGGGGGTTTTTACTTAGGGCCTATTTACTATTGGATGGCTGCCCCGTTTTTGTATCTGTGGCAATTTGACCCGGTGGGCCCATCTTATTTTGTAGCAATTGTTGGCGTGGCAACAGTATTTTTACTCTACAAATTTTTGAAGGAAGCTACCCATTTCTGGCCGGCAATTTTTGCAAGTCTACTTTACGCAACAGCCCCCTTAATTGTCAGATATTCTCGCTCTTCATGGAATCCCAACCCTTTGCCTTTTTTTGCTCTATTGATGGTTTATTTTATCTATTTGGGTATTACGAGGAAAAAGTACCCCCTTTTTTTAGGAGCGGGTGCATGTTTAGGTATAGCAGTTCAACTGCACTACTTAGCTTCAATACTTGTGTTTGTCGCAGGAATTATCATTCTGACTAATACAAAATATAAGAATTGGCCAAAAATCATCCTGCTTTCTCTTATCGGATTCGTTATTACTTTTTCTCCATTTTTAGCATTCGAAATTAGACATAATTTTCCAAATTTCAGAACAATTTTGGAATTCGTAACGCGAGGATCCAACTTAGGATTTAAAACCTTTAATATTTTTTGGCTAGTATTCGATACGGGCAACATTTTTTTGGAAGAAATTTCCAAGGTAATGGAAACCTATAGTACAAACATTATTTTCTTCGCCTTAGCTATTCTTGGACTTCTAGGGATTTTTATCTCAAGACACGACAAGAATTCAAGATTACTTTTTTCAATTGGCCTAATCTGGTTTCTCGGAGGTCTTCTAAGTCTTAGATTATATACTGGTCAAATCCATGATTACTATTTTGGACTTATGTTTCCCGCGCCATTTTTGCTGGCAGGATTAATTTTTTCTATTTTCTGGCAAAAACCAATTTGGAGAATAATATGCATTAGTGTAACGGCCCTCATTGTACTCATCTTTCTTAATAATCAGTTTTATAAAAACCAGCCCAATCGCTTAATTGACCAAACGAAACAAATAGCCAACCTTGTAATTGAAAAATCGGGAAATAATGCTTTCAACTTTGCCATTATTTCGGATCATAACTCTGATCACGCTTACAGATATTTTTTAGAGGTAGAAAATCGCAAACCAACAGATCTGGAAATATTGATAACAGATCAGCTGATAGTCGTATGTGAATCAAAAAAATGTGAACCCCTTGGGGATCCCGCTTGGGAAATTGCAGGTTTTGGCAGGGCAGAAATTTCTGAAGAACAAGATGTTAAAGGTGGAATAAAAGTTTTTCGACTCATTCACTGGCCCGGGACTCCGTCTCCAGCTGGTAGGCCTGCGATAAAAGGGGGATAAGAGTTATCGCAAAGCCGAGTGTTGTCTTAGGCTGTTTGGTCGTTTTATGTTTTCCAGTTTCACTGCAACAGGCAGTATATCGTGTCGTTAATCAGGTATTGGCAATACGAAGTGTTTTATCCTTAAGTTATACTTACGATATATAATCAAGCAAAATGATCTTAAAGCACATAATTTCTGCCAAGCAATTCGACACAGAAACTCTCAACAAAATTTTCGCGCTGGCAGATCTTATAAAAAAGGGCGAATTTGATAAAAATTCCATGTCGGGTAAAATCATGGCCACACTTTTTTACCAACCATCGACCAGAACAAGATTATCATTCGAATCTGCAATGCACAAACTTGGAGGATCTGTGATAACCACAGAAAATGCTGGTGAGTTCTCATCAGCCATAAAAGGCGAGACATTAGAAGATACGATCCGTATAGTTAACTTTTATTCAGACGTTATAGTTATTCGTCATCCAGAAAGTGGATTTGCAGATCTTGCGGCGAGATATTCTAACGTTCCGATAATTAACGCAGGGGATGGTG